>NZ_CM000745.1:2377552-2447904 GCF_000161455.1 Bacillus pseudomycoides DSM 12442 | reverse complement strand
TTATTTTACTAAAACAAAATAAAAAATAAAAAAAGTACTTGTATTTTCCTATAAAGAAAATCAAGTCTTTTTTTTTATTACATACGTTTATCATGCCAGAAGTTTAATGGGAAATGTTCATCTTCTTGATAACTTTCCAGTTCATAACCTTTTTCTTTTAGACCTTTAATGATCCCAGGCACAGCTTTTACTGATTGTGGGTGAATATCATGCATTAACACGACCTCGATTGGATTTGTAGCACCAGCAAGAACATTTTGTACAATTTGCGCCGAGGCAGCATCTACTGGCATTTTATTATATCTCCAGTCTAAAGAGTCAATTGTCCAATCCCAAACCTTAAAACCACCTTCAGCAACTTTATTGCGGAGCGCTTCATTCAATCCTGGCATTGAGCCATATGGTGGACGTGTTAAGATAGGGGATTTTCCGATAATCGCAGCAATTAAACTTTGATCTTCTTTCATTTCATCCACATAATGTCCTTCAGTATATAGCTTTTTGTAGTTATGTGTCATACTGTGCATACCAACATAATGTCCTTCGGCTAATTCTTGTTTCACAAGATCTGGAAATGCTTTAACGTTTGCTCCAATTAGGAAAAATGTAGCTTTCGCATCTTCTTTTTTCAACATTTCTAATAGCTCAGCAGTGTACTTTCCAGGACCATCGTCAAATGTTAAGTAAGCAACTTTTCTAACTTGCCCGTTATATTGTTTTGGAGCTTCTTTCGGAGCTAGAGCAGTTTGAATTTCACTTACAAGTTGAACAGATTTTGTTTCATCTTCCGTACTTGCCCGAGCAATATGAGTTGGACCGTACATTGCTTCGTATAAAAATAATACCCCGACGCAAATTAACAATGCCCTTTTTACTAAGGTTGTCATTCGAATTCCATTGTGCATAGTTTTCCTTCTCTCTATAATAGTTCTACTCTACTATATTAGCAATTTTAGGTAGGTAAATGCAAAAAAAGATTTTTACAAGTACAAAAAAGTTTGTAAAAAAGTATGCAAGATTTTGTTGTTTTTACTGTGATAATTATTCTTGCTTAGCAGGTTTTTGAGAATGAAAAGAGAAATGGACAAAAAACAGTAATACGTTGGTTAAAAAATCTAAATTCTATAATTGTACATATGCGTTTTTAAAATGAAAAAGGTGTGATAAAAGTGAAAAAAATAGCTTGTTTACATGCCTATCATTCAAATGTTGAATATATAGAAAGAGCATTTGAAGTATTGGAGGTAGAATTAATTCATTTTGTGGATCCCATCTTGTCGAGGAGGATAGAAAATGATAAGGGGTTTGGAAGGGCTCAAGCTCATAACAAGTTGAAAAATCAGCTGAAATGGATAGCAGAAAGTAATATAGATGCAGTTTTAAGAGAAGTGAATGTCAGTTCCATAGTTAATCAGTTTTAATAATTTTGCTACTGCTTGTGAAGCAAAATTATCCCAAGAAGTGCTATAAAGAGGAATACGACCTTCCTCTTGTACGGCTTTCGCCCAAGCTGCTACAACATTATAGCCATATCCTTTCCCTTGGAAGGACACTAATGTTTCTACACTTGCTTCAGCGGCTATAGTTGTACTTCTCGCACTACAGCATATAGAAGCAATCATTTCGTTTTCAAGAATTACAAAACAAGGTTGTCGCCATTTTAACTGATGTAATAAATTTGGAAAGCTGTATTGAAGAAGTTCTTTATTTGTCTCCGTAATCTTTATTGCTCGGATAGGATTATCTAGATTATTTGGAAATACAAAAGCAGGCCCTATCCAGATTTTATGTATCGGCTGTTCTCCGCTTAGTATGTGCATAATTTTTGCTAAATCTATGTGATTAGGATGATTGGTAAATAATTCTTCAATCTCATTTATTAGAACGTTGGGTAGATCAAAGCGATATCGTCTAATCGTACCATCTTTTGTATGACCAAGAAAAAAACGAGGTGCAACTGTGCTTTCAGGTTCGTTAATACTTGTTATTTTTCCAAATTGATTATGAGAAAATAAAACTTCAGTCTGAATAGACATTAATTCAAAATTCGAAAGCAATGTATCATTCACCCCCTTATTCATTGCAAATGTGTAATATTATATAACATAAAAATCAAAATTCCTTCTTTAGTTAGGTAAGATATTTCATTGCATCTTTTTTTTTAGGTTTATTTAATTTCACATACCGTATTTAAAAATGAAAACTAGGAAAATAATAAATAATGTCGAATATATCGTAAGTGCGTATTTAAGGCAAGGAGAACTAACATAAAAACGAGGTGCCCAAATGATATTAGAAGAAGTCATGCATCAGCTTGAGGAATGTGGAACAGAACAAAATCGTAAAACATATAGGAACCATGGGGCAAAAGAGCCACTATTTGGTGTTAGTTTTGCAAACTTAAAACAATTAAAGAAGAAAATCAAAAAAGATCATGAATTAGCCATGTCATTATGGGAAACAAAAAATATGGATGCAATGACATTAGCTACAATGATTGTTGATCCAAAAAAATTCACGTCAGGGCAGTTGGATGAATGGGTACAAGAGGTTGATTATTATTGTTTGATGGATGTACTTATGTCAGCTGTAAGTTCGTCTCCAATTGCAATAGAGAAATTGAAAAAGTGGACAGCATCTCAAGATGAATGGATTGGTAGAGCGGGTTGGTCTTTACTCGCTCATGTTGCTATAAAGGATAAATCGTTAGAAGATGAATTTTTCCTACCATTTTTAAAAGAAATTAAGGCTCATATACATACTGAAAAAAATCGAAAAAAAGAAGCAATGAATAGTGCACTTATTGCGATTGGAATTCGAAATGATGAGCTTGAGCAAAAAGCAATCACAATTGCACGTGAAATTGGAAAGGTTGATGTTGAGCATGGTGCCACTTCATGTAAAACACCTGATGCAGAGGCATATATTAAAAAAGCACGGGATAGAGAAAGAAATAAAAAAAGAAAATGAAAGAAGGAGAACAGCATGAAAGCAATTGACGCTGCACAAAAAATTATTGAATCACAATTTCCACATTGTGACGTCGCTTTATTAGGAGGAAGTATTGCAAGGGGAGAAGCAACCAAAACATCTGACCTTGATATTGTAATATTTGATGAAAGTCTATCTAATTGTTATCGTGAATCTTTTTTTAGCAATGGTTGGCCAGTTGAAGTGTTTGTACATACTTTTGAAACATATAAAGAATATTTTAGGAGTGACTGCAAGCGTGGGAGACCTAGTTTACCACAATTAGTTTCGGAAGGGATTATTTTAAAAGGGGAGGAAGGAATTGTAACTAGCTTAAAACTGGAAGCACGGCAATTATTAGATAAAGGTCCTGAAAAGTGGACAGAAGAACTTATCAGACAGAAGCGTTACTTTATTACCGATGTGCTAGATGATTTTATTGGTGCGACAAAGAGGGAAGAAGAATTGTTTATTGCTAATCTTCTGGCAGACTTAGTTCATGAATATGTCCTTAGAGTAAATGAACAATGGGTTGGAAATTCTAAATGGTTTATTAGGGTGTTAAGAAAATATGATGAATTATTTGCAGAGCAATTTGTTGAAGCTTTTGATCATTTTTATAAAACTGGAGAGAAGAAGAAACTTATTGCTTTTGTAGAGAACACTTTAGAAAACTATGGAGGCAGGTTGTTTGAAGGTTTTTCTATAGGGAAATAAAAGGGAGATGGAAAAATGAATGTACCAATTGTTCAATTAAGAGAACTTTCACTAGAAGATATAGAAGATCGATATCAATGGTCATTAGATAAAGAAGTAACAAAACATTTAGTTATACCTAATCAATATCCACCGTTTACACGTGATGAAACAAAAAGATGGATTGAGATGTGTATGAGTCGAGAAAATGGGTATGAACAACGAGCTATTGTTACTAGAGATGGTGTGCATATCGGCTGGGTCGATTTAAAAAACTTTGATACAACGAATAAAAATGCTGAATTAGGAATTGCAATTGGTAACAAAGAATATTGGGGGCGAAGATATGGTATTGCGGCGCTATACAGCATGTTACAAATTGGATTTTATGAATTTGGTCTAGAGAAAGTGTGGCTACGTGTTGATGCGGATAACATAAATGCGATAAAAAGTTATGAAAAGGCTGGGTTTGTTTGTGAAGGAATCATGAGAAATGATAGATTACGAGAAGGTGCATTTATTAATCGGTATCGTTTTAGTATGTTGAAAGAAGAATATGAAATTATTAATAAAAAAGTTTTGAACATATAATATTATTATGTAAACAAAAGTGGATTAAGTTTAGAAATTTAATGATGAGAGGATGCATACAAATGATTCGAGTTTTATCAGACTCAGATGCAGTACAATATTGGAACTTACGCTTACAAGCACTACAAATGAATCCAGAATCATTCGTGACAACTTATGAAGAAGCGATGCAAAAAGAAAACCCTGTTGAGGAAGTTGTTCGAAATTTAAATTCAAAAACTAGTTACACATTCGGTGCTTTTAATAAAGAGAATCAACTAATGGGTGTAGTAACGTTACTAACGGAACAAAAAGCAGCATATAAGCATAAGGGGCATCTTGTTGCCATGTATGTAGATCATCAAAGTAGAGGGAAAGGCTTAGCAAAATGCTTAATTCGCGCGTTAATTGAAAAGGCAAGAGAACTAAAAATAGAGCAAATTAGTTTAGGGGTTGTTTCAGATAATGAAGCAGCAAAAAAATTGTATCAATCAATAGGTTTTACAACGTATGGGATAGAAAAAAGAGCACTAAAAATAAATGGCATATATCGCGATGACGAACATATGGTTTTATTTCTCTAAAAATATATCCAAAAGGAGTATCTGATGTTTAAAAACAAGAAGCGTATTGTTTTGTTTATTGCGTTAATTGTTTTTATTGCTAGTGTACTGTATCAAGCTATTTGTGTAAATAATTATACGGAAGTACCTGGTAAGATAATTGAAGTTAACAATCATGATATGCACATTTTTGCAACAGGAAAACGTGAGGATAAACCAGTGATAGTCATGACAGCAGGAAGTGGAACGACTACACCGTATGCAGATTTTTATCCACTGTATAATAAGTTAGAAAAAGAAAATAGAGTAGTTGTGTATGAGCGACCTGGCTACGGATACAGTGAAAAAACAGAGAGAAGTAGGGATATTGATACAGTTGTAAGCGAATTGCATGCATTATTAATAGAGTCTGATGAGAAACCTCCCTTTATATTAGTAGGACATTCAATGGGAGCATTAGAAAGTATTCGTTATGCACAATTATATCCAAATGAAATTGAGGGATTAGTTTTTATCGATGGAATTAGTCCGGAATACGCACAGAATTTTGAAATGAATATAGGTATGAAAGTTAGTTGGCACACAATGAATACAGCTAAAAATATCGGCATCTTGCGTACGTTATCATTGTTTGGAATCATGGATAACGTATTTATAGATATCCCTAATTTACCAAAAGAATTACAAGAACTTAAAATTTCAATGGCTCTTAAAAATACAAATAATCGAAATATGAAAGAAGAATTAGAGTGGATGAGTAGAAATGGTAAAAAGGTAATAGAACAAGGGGATCTAGGAACTCTGCCAGTATTGCAATTTTCCGCAACAAATAATGGATATGAAAATTGGGAGAAAACGCAGAATGAACTGTTAAAAATATCTTCAAGAACGGAACAGATTATATTTCCAAATACAAAGCATTATATTCATCATGAAAAGGCACATGAGATCAATGAAGGGATTAAGAGTTGGATAGGAGAATTGCAGTGAAAGATTTATATGTAGAAAGGGATATGAACCCTTACGTTGCAGTGTTATATGCTACTGTAAGTGATACATTCAAAAGATTAAGAGAATTAGTAAAGGATGTAGGGAAAGAAGAACTACATTACAAAGGTTCTTCTAATGATGAAAATAACATTGGGTGTATCGCTTGAAAGGTGCGCAAGTTCCACTATCATTACAAGAAAAATATGGTCCTATGCTTGATGAAAAAGGAGAATTACCTAATACAACAAAAGGTTCTTTGCGAGAAATCATGCGAGATTATGAAGATGTTCAAAATATGTTTTATGATGAATGTATGAAGTTAACAGAAGCAGACTTAACACGAGAAGTATATTATGAAGATGGTGAAACTGCTACGATTAGGTGGGGAATCTGGCATATAGCTGATCATAATCGGTATCATCAAGCTCATATAAGTCGATTGCGGAAATTGTACCGATATGATTCTAGATAAATGTACAAAGATATCACTTGTAGTATGAAATTTATTTTAAATTAATTGTGTTCTGTTATATAGTAGAAGAAAAAATGTATAAGGGGTTTTAGGATGAAAGCAATTGCAGCGGGGGTATTGGCATCGTTTTTCTTTGCCTTTACATTTATTTTAAACCGTGCGATGGATTTACAAGGCGGAAGCTGGATTTGGAGTGCATCGTTACGATATTACTTTATGGTTCCACTACTTTTAATTATTGTCATGTATAGAGGGAATTTAAAGCAACTCTTTCAATATATGAAAAGTAATCCGAAAGAGTGGTTGTTATGGAGTATTGTTGGCTTCGGTCTTTTTTACGCACCACTTAGTTTCGCAGGTGCATTTGGACCAGGATGGCTCGTTGCCTCAACATGGCAAATTACAATTATAGCAGGGATTTTATTAACACCATTATTTGCAACAAATTCGCTACATAAAAAAATTCCAATGAAAGAATTGATGATGTCTGCTGTCATATTATTAGGTGTGCTTCTTATGCAAGTGGAACATGCTTCTTCTTTAGGGATTCGTGAAACAGTTTTATGTGTGGTGCCCGTAATTGTAGCAGCATTTGCTTACCCGCTTGGAAATCGAAAAATGATGCAAGTATGTAAAGGAGAGTTAGATGTTTTTCAACGAGTTCTTGGAATGACACTCGCAAGTTTACCATTTTGGTTTTTGTTATCAGGCTATGAGGTTTCTACAAATGGATTACCATCAAGTGACCAAGTTTTTCAATGCTTCATCGTAGCAATTAGTTCTGGTTTAATTGCGACTGTATTATTTTTCTTTGCAACAGATCTTGTAAAGGATGATCCGCAGAAATTGGCAACAGTAGAAGCAACGCAGTCAGGTGAAGTTTTATTTGCATTACTCGGAGAATTAATCTGGCTATCTGCTCCATTTCCATCATCATTATCATGGATTGGAATGAGTTTAGTTGTTGTAGGAATGATTCTGCATAGTTATGTTGCAGTTGTTATGAAAAAGGAAGAAAAGATAACAGCATAAAAAATGAAAGATAGAAAAGGAATGGATTCGTAATTATAAGGGTCTGTTCTTTTTTGTTTCGTTTAAAAAATATGAATTGATGGAAACTAAAATTATATATTTTATCCACGTATGAAACTATTTTGATAAAATTATAATATAGTTGTTAGTAAAGGAAGTAGATTTTTAAGTTTTGGTCGATAAGAAGCAGTGACTTTACAAGCAATGGATTACTCTAAAGGGAGAGACATGAATGATGAATATGGAAAAAGATATGAACTTAACAAATAATAACAAGGATAATACCGTTACCTTATATATTACTAGACATGGAAAAACAATGTTAAACACTAGTGAACGTGTACAAGGCTGGGCAGATTCTCCATTAGTAGAGAAGGGCATTGAAATAGCGAAGGGTTTAGGAAATGGACTACAAGATATACCTTTTGTTGATGCGTATAGTAGTGATAGTGGCCGTGCAATTGAAACTGCTAACTTAGTACTAAAGTATAGTGGACAATCAAAGTTAAAATTTGAACAACGGAAAGATTTACGTGAATTGAATTTTGGGATTTTTGAAGGCGATAAGATTGAAAATATGTGGAAGGCTATGCAAGATACTGCTGGTGTTAAAGCAGTATCTGAATTAATGAAGTTCTCTATTAAAGAAATTACGAATTTCATTGCAGAAGCAGACACTACGAAACAAGCTGAAAATTGGGAAGTATTTTCAACTCGTATAAAAAAAGAAATCGATAAAATTAGTGAAGACACCGCTAAAAATGGAGGAGGTAACGTTTTAGTCGTATCTCATGGACTGATGATCACTACATTAGTAGAAATGCTTGATAGTAGTAAAACAAAAATGGGAGTAGAAAATGCAAGTGTAACTAAAATTCTCTATAAAGATGGGGCATATAAAGTCGAATCTGTTGGCGATATGAGTTATGCTGAAAAAGGAAGAGAAATTGTGGAATTATAAAAATGCACGCATACAGTCTTGATAATACTGTATGCGTGTTTTCATTATCTTTTGTATATACTAACTAAATGATAAAAATAATATGATATTTTAGTTTGTGTTACAAAGGAGCATATGAAAATGAATGAGAAGTATTATAAAGGTTTGATTATGAGACCTATTAAGGAAAGTGAAGTGGATCAGTTTTCAAACTTAATGAAATATGTGTTTCAAGTTTCTAAAAAGATGATTAATGATGAAGAAAAGATGGTACAAAAGAAAAGCCATCAATTAAAGCCAGGGACTGCATTAGGCTGGTTTGATCATGATAAATTAATTTCTCAAATTGTTGTTTTGCCATTCCAAATAAATATCCATGGTGTGATTTATGAAATGGGAGGAGTTACTGGAGTTGGTACATATCCAGAATATGCAGGGCATGGATTAATGAACTCATTAATGAAAGAAAGCTTAAAAACGATGAGAGAAAATGGACAATATATTTCTTATTTGTTCCCTTACTCGATTCCTTATTATCGCAAAAAAGGCTGGGAAATTATTTCTGATATCATCGAATACCAAATTAAAGATACACAGCTTCCTAAGTATCGTGGAAACATTAGTGGCCGAGTAAGGCGAGTTGGATTAAAAAGTAAAGAAAAAGAAAAAGTTTATGATGAGTTTGCTAGAAAAACAAATGGAGCGATGGTTCGAAATACACTTGCATGGGAAGAACGATTTCGTGAGGAAACAATTGATTTGCAATTAGCAATTTATTATACAGATGAAGATATTCCACATGGCTATTTATTTTATCGTGTCCTTGAAGAGAAGTTTTATATAGAAGAAATGATTTACTTAAATGAAGAGGCGAGAAGAGGGTTATGGAATTTCATTAGTGCACACTTTTCAATGGTGTATTATGTTAAAGGAAAGACATGCGTTCATGAACCGGTTGCTTTCTTACTTGAAGATAGTGAAATAAAACAGACAATCGCCCCTTACTATATGGGAAGAATTGTCGATGTAGTTGGTTTTCTGAAACAATATCCATTTAAACATGTAAAAAATGAAAAGCTAATTTTACATATAGATGATCCAATGTTGGAGTGGAATAAAGGGACTTTTTCTTTAAAGTGGGATTATGACAAACAATTACATATAACATATGAGAAAGAACCAAATAATATGGAGGGAATGTCCTTAACGATTCAAACATTAACAACTATGTTATTAAGTTATAAAAGCCCTGCATTTTTGTATGATATCGGAAGAATAAAAGGAAGTCATGAAATGATAGAGGTGCTTGAGAATTTAATTCCGGATTCACCGCCATGCTTTTTTGATTATTTTTAAACGATTGAAAGCCTTCTTCTAAAGTGAATACAAAAGGGGGCTTTTATCATATGTAGGTAATTCATACATGTTCAATTATTGCACCTTTAATGGGGCAAGAAAAATGTTACATGTTTACAGCAGTCGTTTCATCATTCCCTAGCTTTTTACGATACCACAGTTCACAAGGGTACAATAAGAGGTGGAAAAGCATATGAACAATGATAGCGGCAATTAAACCATTCGACCAGAATTGCCAGCCACAAAAAATACCTACCCACAAATTTCCTAATACAGCATAAGAATATAGCCATCTTGATTTTTTCATTCCTTTTACACCTAGAAAGTGTGTGACTGCAAATAGAATACTAGATAGGATAATTCCAAGAACTACAATAATCTGAGTGACAGCATGAAAAAAACTCATCAACGTGATGAAAAGTGACATAAGACCCCACCGGAAGATGATTTCTTCAACAACTCCGCCATATAGGACTCTGGCTCCTAATCCTACACTATGGCGCTGATGTTCAATTTGTAGAAACGTTTCTTTATCAATAACTTTTCTAAAGAATCCATAATATATAATAACGTGTCCGAGGGAGCAAATTACTCCAATTAGAACTGCTTCACCAATGTTGCTCGGTAAAATAATATTTCCATCTTGGATCTTTGATAAGAAAAATGCACCCATTCCGGAAAAAAGTAAAACGAGTAGAGTATGGATAAAAAGACTTAGGTAGATAGAGGGTGTTTCTGGAGTATTTTCTAACTTTTTGTTTATTTTTTGTTCCGCTAAGCTCATTGTAACAATTCCTGGTATAGCAATGCTGAATACAAAGATCCAGTTGAACATATGGCTTCATCTCCCTTGAAAATAGACTAAGAAAGACCTTTTATGTATGTTGACGCTATGCAAGGTTGTGATAGTCTTTCATAATTCTTCTTTTTATAGACCGACCAGTCGGTTTTATTGTATAATATTTACCATAATAATACAAGTGTATATGGAGCAGTGCTATAGTTCAGTTGTCTAGGATACATAAGTCAGTATGAACAGAATTTTTTAGGAGGTCTCTTTGGCGTTTGGATTAAAAATTAAGAAAAATATGATAATATATTGATGAGATTTAAAATTCAATTTGATAGTTTATAAGCATAGAGAGAACCTTATGGGGGAGTAATTATGAAAATAAACGACATTGTGGCAGAAACGCAATTACCAAATACAATTGAAACTATATCGAATGATTTACAGGCATTAGGACTTAAAAAAGGAATGACAGTGATCGTCCATTCTTCTTTGAGCTCAATTGGCTGGGTATCTGGTGGGGCCGTCGCCGTAGTTGAAGCTTTAATGAATGTAATTACTGAAGAAGGTACGATTATCATGCCAACTCAAACGTCGGATTTGTCTGATCCGAAAAACTGGGTAAGGCCACCCGTTCCAGAAAACTGGTGGCAAATTATTCGAGACAATGTTCCAGCGTTTCATCCGGATGTAACTCCAACACGCGCGATGGGGAAAGTTGTAGAATGTTTTCGTACATATCCAAATGTAAAACGTAGTAATCATCCGTTAAATAGTTTTGCTGCATGGGGAAAACATGCGGAGGTTATTATAGCGGAGCATTCACTTTCAATTAGTTTTGGAGAGTACTCACCACTAAAGAAAATATATGATTTAGATGGATATGTATTGTTGATAGGTGTAGGCTACGATTCTAATACATCGATTCACTTATCTGAAATACGTACAGGAGCACGTGAATTAATAAAAGTTGGAGCACCCATTATAGAAAATAACGTAAGGGCGTGGAAAGAGTTCGATGAAATGGACTATGATTCTGACTTGTTTGTTGAGATTGGAAAAGAGTTTGAACATATAAACGCTGTAACAATTGGTAAAGTGGGAAATGCAACGTGTAGATTAATGAAACAACGAGAAATTGTTGACTTTGGTGTACAATGGTTTCGTTCGAAAAATAAGTAAGGGATGGTTATGATGAAGGGGAAAAAGATTTTAATTACGAGTGGTGGCTGTTTAGAAAAATGGGATCAAGTACGTGGTCATACGAATTTAGCAAAAGGTACAATCGGAAAAATTCTTGCTGAAGAAGCGATGTCAAAAGGAGCACATGTCATATACTTACATGGTTATTTTGCTGAAAAACCGAATGCTACAAATAGCGAATTAGAATTACATCCATTTGAAGGTATTATTGATTTACAAGATAAAATGAAAAGTATCATTACACATGAGAAAATCGATGCTGTGATTATGGCGGCAGCTGGATCGGATTGGATTGTTGATAAAATTTGTGATCAAGAAGGAAATGGACTTGATAAGAATGGGAAGATTTCGAGTGATATAGCACCAATCGTTCATTTTCAAAAGGCACCTAAAATATTAAAACAAATTAAACAATGGGATCCGGAAACGATTTTAGTTGGATTTAAACTTGAAAGCGATGTCACAGAAGCTGGATTAATCCAACGAGCAAGTGAAAGAATGGAACAGGCAAAAGCAAATCTGATGATAGCAAATTCTCCGCATTCCCTGTATTCACATGCAGCCATTCATCATGTGATTGGAGAAGATGGCAATGTTTGGGTTTGTGAAGGGAAAGATGAAACAGCGAAAGAGATTGTAAACAGGTTAGAAGATTTGTGTAATCGTGTAAACGAAATAAGTATTGGTCATATGTAAATAGAAGGAGGAGCTTATGCTTTTTAAAAATATAAAAGTTATTGTATTAGATTTAGATGGTACATTATTAAATAACGAAAAGAAGGTATCAGAGAGAAATATAAAAGCGGTTATGGATTGCCATAGAAAAGGTATACATATCATTTTTGCGACAGCAAGAGCTCCTCGTTCTGTAAAGCAGTTTCTTTCCAAGGAATTACAGAATATTGGCATGATGGTGTATTACAATGGCGCTCTATTACGGGATCAAATAACAAAAATGAATTACCATTACCCAATTGATGCTATGTATACCGCAGAAATTATCAGTTTTGTTACGCAGAAGGAACCTGATTCTTTCATCGCTATTGAGGTGGAAGATACATGTTACATTAATCAAAATATAAAAACAAATTTTATAACAGCAACAAAGCCTATTGTGATTACAAATGAAGAAATGAAGCAACGCTCTGTATCTAAAATACTGTTACACTCTTTTTCTCACTATGAAAAATTAAAAGAACAATTTCGGCATAAAGTAAATGTAATCTGTACTGATCAAAATCAGCTCGTTCAAATTATGGATTGCAATGTTTCGAAAGAGAATGCTGTGTTAAATTGGTGCCAAAGGCATGAAATAAGTGCAGAGCAAGTCATGGTATTTGGTGATGATTGGAATGATATCGGTTTGTTCCAAGAATGTGGTTATCCAATTGCAATGGAAAATGCAATTTCAGAGTTAAAAGAATTAGCATATTATATTACGGATAGTAATGAAGATGATGGTGTAGCATCTATTCTGGATCAAATAAGGAGCGATGCAGGTGAAACAGTTATTTGAGCAAGCGATTCAATTTCGGAATGAAAAAAAATATGCACAAGCAAGGGACATACTCATTGGGTTAACTAACTTTACTCAAAATCCAGAAGTCCTCTATGAATGCGCTTGTATACATGATGTAATGGGACTTGAAACAGAAGCTGTTCCATTTTACGAAAAAGCAATTGTAAATGGACTTAAAGGAGAATCATTATGTGGGGCATATATTGGACTCGGTAGCACATATCGCTGTATTGGTCAATATAATAAAGCGATTGTTACGTTAGAAGCTGGAATCAAACAGTTTCCAGACAATGATACCATGAAAGTATTTCTTTCCATTGCCAAATATAACATTAAAGAATATGAAGAAGCAATGAAATTATTGCTTGAAACTGTTGTAAAACTAGAAGGTGTAAAAGAATATGAACGAGCTATTTTGTTCTATAAAGATCATCTTAATGAGATTTTTAAATAAAAAGGTGGGATTATATGAGTAAATCCATTTCACGTAAAAGAAGAAATATTTCGATTGGTTTTATAGCTTTAATTGTAATATCAAATTATCTAGCATATACACTTCCTATTGTACCCGCTGTACCGAAGGAAATGGTGTTAGGGTCCTTGTTAGATTTTCTTATTGTCATTCCAGTCATTACGTATTTCTTTATTATACGTAAACGCTATTCGTTAACTTATATATTTCCAGTTGTAATAGCAGGTTATATTGCCGCAAGATTTGTTATTCCAAGCGATTATTTACAGTCGTTTTCGTTTGTTTCTTATATTTTAGTGGCAGGAGAAATTGCGTTTATAGGTTTAGAGTTATTTATGCTGTATAAGATTGCTAGAGCTTTGCCTACGGTTATACGATGTTATAAACAATATAAGAACGAATATCCATCATTTTCCTTTGCAATTGATAAAGCCTTTGATACTGTGTTGAAAAGAAATACTGTAGTAGATGTTATTGTTTCGGAATGTAAATTATTTTACTACGCTTTATTCTCGTGGCGTACAAAGATGCCGGAAAGTCAGCATGTTTTTTCATATCATAAAAAGACCGGAGCAATCCCGTTTTATATTATGCTGATTCACGCAACATTAATTGAATCAATTGGATTTCATTATTTACTTCATCAGTGGAATGAGGTAGTTGCTTGGAGCTTACTTATTGTAAATATATATGGAATTCTTTATTTTTTAGCTGAGATACAAGCAATTCGTACGAATCCATATATGATGACGGAAACGGAAGTAATTATCCAAGTTGGATTTGGGAAGAAAATCATAATCCCATTTACTCAAATAAAGGAGATTACATTTTATAAAGGCGAGGTATTAACGAAGGAAGAAGGAAAAGAAGTATTCGAAGCAACGGTAATGGAATTTATAAAGGAACCGGCTACTTTTGAAATAAAATTAAAAGAGCCGTTAACAGCGCAGTTATTATATGGGTTTACCAAAAAGGTGAATCGTGTACATGTAAATGTGGATGATGAGCGGGAATTTTATGAAGCGATTGTTGGAAAACTAGTCCAAGATGGAGAATAAAAGAATAGGAATCAGTAAAACCGGCAAGCGAGAGACTTGCCGGTTTTCATCGTAAAAGATTAGAAAATATGATAAAATTAAGAGGTAACTTATGGTATGGTTGGTTGTTCAATTATCACTTCTCCGGATAGAAGGGAGGTGATAATAAATGAGTGAAATTGCGTTGTTACTGCAAGGCGGATTATTTCTCGTTGCATTGTTAACGTTTGTTGTCGTATTAATTGACAAGCTCAAAAAATAACAACCCACCTATGCCAATAGAATGTGGGTTGTCTCGTTTGTAAGAAACAAATAGGATAAATGAACAATCCAATCTGCTAAGTTACATAGACTGGTGTGTAGCCGCACACTAGTCTTTTTTATTTATATACAATTTATAATTATTTTATGTGATTGTATTGTTCTTTTCATACACATTATAACATAGTGTCTTTTCATCAAGAAAGGAGACCGTATGTTCTAGTTTGTAATTAGATATGAGTTTTTGGGCTTTTTTGTTTAAATAACTTATCCATGTATTGTTTTAAATTTTCAATATAGAATTCTTGTTTTTCTATATCATTCACTCCAACAATTGGAGATGGAAGTTGATATTTTTTTCTAGAAAGATGGACAACAACATCAAAAATATCAAATAGACGAATGAAGCAGAATAGACCATCTTTGTCACTTAATAAAATAAAGTAGTGATTATCGCTAGTTGTATTGAGGGTATTCCACAATGAACTTTTACTTAGATCACGAACAATGCTTCGTTCTTTTAATTCGATAAAGTCAACATTCGATATAATAGTAGAAATATCAATCGCATCTGGATCATTAAAATAACCGTCAATTGTATGTACTGCGAATGTATAAGCCATTTTTAAGATACTCATTTTATATTTACGGTTATCTAAAAGTAATTCACGTTGAATTGAGCTTGCTACTTTTGTTACGCGCTCTTCTTTCCAAATTTCATTATGCAATGAAATATCATGTTTTTTACATAGTTTCATAATTAATTCATTAGAATAGTATATTTCATCGTTTGTTTCAACTTCTTCAGTTTCTGCCGCAGCTAATTCTTGACCATATTCATTCGTATAAAGAGGAGAATCAATTTGTTGTTTCATTTGTTCGATTTTATATTGAATCAGTTTATGCCGAATTAATGGTCGATCCACGTTTGTTATGAGATGTTCATAACAAGTATCACAAATTGAATTTGTAAAATAATGTCCACATAAAATCTCTGGGATAACATGTTGTTCACTAAGTTCTTTCGTTTCTTTTCTGCAAATAATACATTGCGTCATATTTATCACCTTTTACCCTGCAAATTTGTATGTAATCTCATTGTAGTGTATTTATTCGCATTTTGGAACATTGAAGGTGAAAATAGCATGTAAAATTCATGGATGTTTTGATACAATATAGGGAAGTGCTAGTTTAAAGGAGGACGTTTTTTTGAAATCGAAAGTGCACTTTTGGACATTAGAAGTGCTAATGGTTGTAGGAATTATATTTATTTGCACAAAAATATCATTTTTATTTCAACCGATTGGCATATTCATTTCCACTTTATTTTTCCCAATTTTAATTGCTATGTTTTTATATTTCATCTTTAATCCAGTGTTAGTGTTTTTAGAGGCGAAAAAAGTTCCTAGAAGTTTAGCGATATTGTTGTTATATGTTTTTATCATTACACTGGCAGCAGTTGCAATTGGTGTAGTCGTTCCAACGATTTCACAGCAGCTAATGGACCTAGTGAAAAACATGCCAACATATATTAAAGAGGGGAAAGTATACATACAAGAATTATCTCATCATAGGCTATTTGAATGGCTGGCTACACAAGATTATGTATCAATTGAAACGATTGAAAAAAACGCAATTGAGTATTTAAAAGAGATACCAAATACAATAACGTCGAGTGCAACGGCTTTATTCGGTATTATTACAAACGTTGCATTAGTCGTATTTACAGTACCATTTATCTTGTTTTACATGTTTAAAGATGGTCATGCATTTCCAGGAAAAGCTGTTAGTTTTTTACCAGAATCGTATCGTGAAGAAGGACTTCGTATTATAAAAGAAACAGGTGAAACGTTGTCTGCCTATATTCAGGGGCAAGCGCTCGTTTGTTTATTCGTCGGTGCATTTACATTTATCGGATATGTCATCATGGATTTGCCATATGCTTTTGTTTTAGGTATTATAGCGGCATTTACAAATATTATCCCGAATTTAGGACCTTTTATTGGGGCAGCACCAGCTGTAATTGTTGGATTATTTGTATCTCCAATGCAAGCATTGTGGGTAATTGTTATCGTAACAATTGTACAACAATTTGAGAGTAACATCATTTCACCGCGTATTATGAGTTCGAAATTAAATATCCATCCTTTAACAATTATTGTGTTAATTCTTGGTGTAGGTAATTTCGCGGGTATTATTGGGATGATTTTAGCAGTACCAGCTTACGCTGTGACAAAAACAGTTGTTTCAAACTTGGTGAGATTATTTAAGATGAAAAGAAATAATCGGAAATAAAAAGAATTCATATGAATCAAGAAGGATACATTGCTTGTTAAGCGATGTATCCTTCTTGATTTTATAGAGGAGAGGTATCACGAGTGGCATATTACTAAAAGAAGACTATGAGAAAGTGATAGCTTTTGTTCATTCCTGATCAAAATGGGAAGATCAAGAAGAAAAATAGTTTCTACATGATGACGCCAGTATTCATAATTTTTTGTTTCATCATGAAGTGTTGAATGGAATTATTGATCCTTCGCCGATGGTGGGGTCATTATTTTATGATTTTACATACGCATTTTGTTCCTCACCAAATAATCTAGACACAGAGACGTTATTTACGGCATTTTCGCAATTGAACGATTTGAAGGTTGAAAACTCAAGATTAATAGAAGAGGGAATTGCACAAGTATATACCCGCATTGGGGTGGGGGCTGTGCGAAAGTTCATCCGCATGATTTAAAAGATTACTTGAAGACGTGGGAATACTAGAGAAAATTACTACCTTGTTATAAATGAGGATGAAAGTTAACTTTAGGTATCACAATAAAAACACCTAGTTTTAAATGGAAATTAGGCGTTTTTATTGTGTGATTTTTTCGTGTTTATTTGAAAAAAATAGCCTTTTAAAATATCATACATTGGACTATGTGGAATCCCTCTCAATAATCCAAATCATTTCTTTACAACGCGCCATTAACATCTTAATCCTCTCCTCTCATAAGATTTAAATCGCATCATTATAGATGTGTATAATATTTGCTTCTACGATCTCGAATGTCATCCATAATCTTTTTATATTGCTGTTCTTGCACAATTTCAGCTTCAGATAACCGCATCTTTTGAATGCTAATCGTTAAAAAGAAAACATGAAATTTCATAAATGAATTCCTCCTTTCGTAAAGGAATTATAGGTGACTACAATAAGGGACTTGACGTTCTTTCACTTCATCCATAGCATTTTGAATGTGTTGATCGTGTAACATTTCGAACTCGGAAAATTTGTTTTTGTGAATTGTAATCGTTAAAAAGAAAACTTGGAATTTCATAAGGTGATTGCTCCTTTTTATATAAATTTTTAGTACATATCGTTGTAATAAGAAACTTGACGTTCTTTCACTTCATCCATCATTTTTTTGATTTGCTGTTCTTGTAAAATTTCAGTTTCAGAGACTTTACTTTTGTGAACAGTAATGGTTAAAAAGAATACTCGAAATTTCATCAGAAGATTGCTCCTTTTATAAATTAATTTTTAATACATTTGATTATAATAAGAACTCTTGCGATCTTTTACTTCGTCCGTAATCGCTTTTAATTGTTGTTTACGTAAAATCTCAGTTTCAGATAAAGATTTTTTCTGAAGAGCAAACGTAAAAAAGAAAATATGAATCGTCATAAATGAATTCCTCCTTTCGTAAAGGAATTACAGGTGACTACTGTAAGGACATTGACGCTCCTTTATGTCATTCATAGTCTTTTGAATGTGTTGATCGTGTAACATTTCAACTTCAGATAATTGCTTTCGTTGGATTGTAATACTGAAAAAAAGTACGTGAAAAGTCATTGAATATTTGCTCCTTCCGAAAAGAAATAGTGTTAGAGATTAAAAAATCGCACAAAAAAGCCACAGGAAGATATAATTCTCCTGTGACAGGCATGAAAAAGCCACAGGAAAGTATACGACCTCCTGTGGCGAATTTGCTAATTAAAGAAAATACCGAACGATTTTCAATTCTCCATTAGGGTGGTCGAATTCATATTTAATTGTAAAATAGATGCAACATGTAATTGTAATTTCATCATTTTATTCGACCTCCTTTTAGAATTTTTTTCTTACGTTAGTAAGTATATACAATTAATGGATAATTGTAAACATAAAAAATGAAAATTTTTAATTTTGATTAAAATGCGTATGTTTTGAAAGGAAGTTTTGATAAGGTATTGAGCATACAAGTTATCATCTAGGACAGGTAGTAGATCGAACAAAATTATTAAAGGGAAAGAAGTTTGATTTTTGTCAAAATGGTTTGAATGAAAAGAACTTGAGGTTCAGTATAGAAAATACAACGGTTTTATAAAGAAGTATCATTCTTTAAGGTATGATACTTCTTTTTTGCGAAAAAATTATGGAAAAATATTGAATGGAAATATATTCTTGTGATATGGTTAATTGCATAAGTAATGAACCTATGAACCTAAGGGGGAAGGTATGAAACAATCTCTTGAACAAAATAAGTTAATATACATACAAATTGCAGAAACCATTGAGTCGGATATTTTAAAGGGAATACTGCTTGAAGAAGAAAAGGTTCCGTCAACAAATCAATTTGCAAAATTGCTGCAAATCAATCCGGCGACAGCGGCGAAAGGAGTAAATTTGTTAGTCGATGAAGGTATTTTATATAAAAAGAGAGGGATTGGGATGTTTGTTGCAAAGGGAGCGAAGGAAGTGGTACTAAAGAAGCGACAAAGTGCTTTTAGGAATGAATTTTTGCCTAAAGTGTGGAAGGAAGCGGAGGTACTTGAAATCTCTAAAGAAGAGCTAATCAAAATGATTCAAATGGTTACAAAGGAGGGAAAAGAATGACAATTGTAGTGAAAACTGAAGAATTGACAAAACAATATAAGAAAAAGATGGCTATAAATGGATTAACCTTTTCATTGGAAGAGCATAAGATATATGGTTTGCTTGGTAGAAATGGAGCGGGGAAAACAACGCTACTTCACCTTCTTACTGGACAAATCGTTTCAAGTAAAGGTAGTGTATCAATATTTAATGAAAATGTGTATGAAAATAGTCACTTTTACAAAATATTTGTTTTGTAAAAGTGAAAGAAGAGATTTATTCGAATTATAAAGTGAAAGAAATTTTTAAGTTATGTAACATGTTTTATAAAAATTGGGATCAGAAGTTTGCGGAGGAACTTGCAGTAAAGTTTCAAATAGATGTAAACCAAAAGTACGATAAATTATCACATGGCATGCAGACTGTTGTCGGAATCATTAAAGGATTAGCAAGTAGGGCACCTATTACCATTTTTGATGAGCCGACTACCGGTTTGGATGCAGCGCACCGAGAATTATTTTACAGTATGTTGTTAGAAGACTATGGCAATCATCCCCGAACAATTATTTTATCAACGCATTTAGTAGAAGAGGTAGCGCATGTTGTAGAAGATGTGCTGATTTTGAAAGAAGGGGAAGTAGTTGTTCAATCAGCAGTTGAAGATTTATTACAGCAAGGCCATTACATATCAGGGCGAAAAGATAAAGTGGATGAATTTATGATAAATAAAAATGTTGTATACCGAGAATTGTTTGGAAATAAAAGGATTGGTGTTATATGGGGAGAGCTTTCTAAAGAAGACTATAAATATCTTGAAAGTGAAGAGTTAGAAATTGAGGGAGTGTCGCTTCAGAAATTATTTATTTATATAACGGATGGTGACGTAAAGTGAAGATGCTAATGAATCAGTTGAAATTACACATTAATTATCATTATAAAGCTATTTTAATATTTTGGATTGTAGCGTTAATCATAAAAGGTTCAACGAGTTTAATAGATATAAAAGATATACGAGTTGGCTTTTTACAAGATGTTTTCAACAATCCTTCTATTGCCATTATATTTTTTATTGTAGTGAGCACTTTCTTTATACAGCTAGATGTATTTCGCTTAGCTGTTTCGTTTGGGACAACAAGGTTACAGTTTTTCATTGGATCAGTTTGTTATATTGCTTTACAAGCAGCGTTTTTTTCACTGTTTCAAATGGTTTTCTTACAGGACTTATTTTATCGTGTGGAAAGTGCTAGTTTGATAGGAGGTTCAATTGAGCAGTTTTTTGTACAGTTTTTACTTTATGTTACTATAGCGAGTCTTTTTCAAGGAATTGTTATTTTTCAGCAGAGATTTAATTGGATTGGATGTGGAGTTGGTTCAATCTTTTTTATAGGCTTAACAAGCGTATGTTATGACAGTGGGCTAAAATTGACCCTTACAAAAACTGAAGTTTTGATGAATATACCTTCGTTCATAATCATTTCCAGTGGGCTAATCGTGTTTTACTTTGTGATTAGTGGTATATGTATTCGAAAAATTTCTTTAGAACAAACGGTTTAATAAATTGTATAGCAGTGTTAGATAAAATATTTTAGGAGAGAAGGAAAACATATGGGAGATACATCTTCGTTAATAACGATGTTTTTATGTATTGCATTATTGATTTTATGGCGGCGTTATCGCTCTATGCATAGACCGATAAAGGGAAATGGTAAACGAATTTTATTACCACTGCTTTTTTTATCACCAGGAATTTTAATGTTTTTTGGTCCTATTCATCCGGCTGCAGTATACATTGGCTTTGCGATGTTATTTGGAATTTTTTTCGCGATTCCACTTATTATACTTACAAATTATGAGAGAAGGGAAGATGGGAATGTCTATACGAAGAAAAGTGTAGCTTTTCTCATTACTTTTATTGGGATTGTAATTTTAAGGTACGTTTCTAGGCAATATATAATTGATTTGGATCAGCAAACGATAGGGTTATTGTTTTATGTTGTTGCGATTTCTTATATAGTTCCATGGAGAATTGCTTGTTATATGAAGTTTAGAAAAGTTTTTCGTGCAGTTTCATAGAGCTGAGTTTTTTGTTTCGTTGGAGGGAGGGTGGAGAGTGCGTACTATTTTACTTTTTCTAGGTGAGGCGCAAATAGATGAAATTGAAGCAATTAGAAAAAAGCATGATCCTTTATTTGGATTCATTCAACCACATATTATACTTGTGTTTCCTTTTGAAAGTGCACTTTCTAATGATGAACTAAGAGCGCATATAGCCCGGAAATTGCAAGGGATTCATCCAATAGAAATTGAGCTTATTGATCGAATAAGTCATGAAGGTGAGTACTTGTTCTTACATGTTGAAAAAGGGAAGGGAACAGGTAAGAGAGTTACATGATGAGTTATACAAAGGGCCTTTGACGGAATTTTTGCGAAGTGATATACCTTATATACCACACGTTACAGTTGGACGAAAAGAAAATGAACAACGGGCAATAAAAATCGCAGAGAAGATGCTGAAATTAAGCACGCGATTGCGATGTATAATTGAAAAAGTAAGTGTTGAACGTATTGGAGAAGATGGAGAATCAATAATAGAATTTGAAGTGGAACTTCCAAAATAAAAAGGAGATACAAATTTGTATCTCCTTTTTATTGATTTTTCATATATATGTGTTAAAATGGAAAAACGCTCATCGTTTATTTTTGCGAAAACTCAATAATTACCCAATTTAATTATAACAAATTAAATGCTTGTTTGTCAAACTTTTTATTGAATTTGTTATAGCATCAAACAATGAGCATCAGAACGATTAGTTGATAAGGAGTGGCAATATGGGGAAAACAGGTCAAGAGTGGAAACAGGAACAACATCGTGTGAAAGAAGTAGTTGGAAAGATTGAAAAACATATTGATACATTAGAGCAATATACAAGTGCAGCAACAAAAGATGTTGTCCAGATTCGAAAACATTTTTGGGACGATGTAACTGTGAATGTTGATAATACAGAAGAGGCTATCGAAACGGCAGCAAGTATCAAACAACAAGCAGAGTTATTATCTGAACGAGAGCAAAGTCACCGCCATGCTTACAATCAACTAAAAGGATTACAAAGATTACAGCAATCACCATACTTTGGAAGGGTAGATTTTTTAGAAGACGGTGAAAAAAGTGAGGATGCTATTTATCTTGGTATTCACTCATTCTACGATGAACAGACAGAACAATTTCTTGTGTATGACTGGCGAGCCCCTATATCAAGTTTGTATTATGACTATTCTGTAGGAAGAGCTAAATACGAAGCACCTAATGATACGATTTCGGGTGAAATGACATTAAAAAGGCAATATGTTATTCGGAATGGTCGAATTGTAAGTATGTTTGATACAGGAGTGACGATTGGCGATAAATTGCTACAAGAAGTATTAGGAAATAACGCCAATACACAAATGAAAAGCATTGTTTCAACAATTCAAAAGGAACAAAACCAAATTATCCGGAATGAAAAGAGTCGTTTACTTGTTGTTCAAGGAGCTGCAGGAAGCGGTAAAACATCGGCAGCTCTTCAGCGCGTTGCATATTTATTATATCGTTATCGAGAGACATTACACGCCGATCAAATCGTTCTCTTTTCTCCAAACTCGATGTTTAATAGCTATGTATCTACAGTATTGCCGGAACTTGGTGAAGACAATATGAAGCAAACGACATTCCAAGAATACTTAGAGCGTCATATTGATAAGAAATTTGAATTAGAAGATCCATTTACACAAATGGAATATGTACTGACAAGAATGGAAGAAAAGAGTTATAAAACACGATTAGAAGGGATTAGATATAAAGCAAGTTCTGATTTTATTGAAGTAGTAGATCAGTATGTATCTTATTTAAAACGAGAAGGTATGTTATTTAAAGATATAAAATTTAGAGGGGAAGTATTAATCTCTAAAGAACAAATAAAAGAACAATTTTATAAATTTGATCCTTCAATACGGATTCCGAATCGAATAAAGTTAATTTCTGAGTGGTTGTTAAAGGAGCTGAAGGAGCAAGAAAAAATAGAGAGAAAAAAACTTTGGGTGGAAGAAGAAGTACAGTTATTAGATAAAGAAACATACGCAAAAGTTCATCGGAAATTACAGAAAAGACAAGAATATTCCGATGGTACGTTTGATGATTTTGAACGTGAACAAAATATGTTAGCAGCTATTGTTGTGAAAAAATATTTTAAACCGCTCCGAAGACGTGTGAAAAAATTACAATTTATTCATACATCAGCACTCTATATACAGTTATTTAAAGATCCCGAGTTTGCTAAGCAACTTGTAGAAGAATATAAATTACCACAAAAATGGGATGAAATATGCGGAGAAACAATAGAAAAAATGCAAGGTTTTTATATGGCGTATGAAGATGCAACGCCTTATTTATACATGAAAGACCAACTAGAAGAATTACAAAAAAATACATCTGTGCAGCACATATTTATTGATGAAGCGCAGGATTATTCTGCATTTCAATATGCATTTTTAAAACGAATATTCCCTCATACAAAAATGACGATACTAGGCGATTTTAATCAGACCATTTATGAACATGCGTCAGAGAATGAATTTTCACAGTTAAGTACCTTGTATGGGGAAGAACTAAGTGAAAAAATTGTTCTTACGCGTAGTTATCGCTCTACAAAGCAAATTATTGAATTTACGAAGCAGTTAATTGACGGTGATGAAATTGAACCGTTTCAGCGTGAAGGAAAACAACCGATTATAACAGAAGTGAAAGAAGGAGAAGCTCATCATAAAAAGATTGTGGACCAAATCGAACAATTGAAGCAAAGTGGTCACAGAACAATCGCGGTTATTTGTAAAACAGCGGAAGAAAGCGAAGATGCGTACTATGCCCTACAAACATCATTACCAGTTCGCCTCATTAAGAAAGAAACGAGTTCGTTTGATGAAGGTATTTTGATTATCCCATCGTATTTATCGAAAGGGGTAGAGTTTGATGCGGTCATTATCTACGATGCATCAGAGGAAAAATACAGCCGAGAAAGTGAACGTAAGTTATTTTATACCGCTTGTACGCGTGCGATGCATGAGTTATATATTTATTCTGTAGGGGAGATGAATGAATTTTTACAGTCTGTTTCTCCAAAAACGTATTGTTACAAGAAAATATAGAAGCGGAATAAAAGAGGTTGTTACATGTTAATGTACCTAAGTTTTCCTTAAAGGGGCGGATTACATGGAATTAATAAATATTAATGGGGATACTTATAAAATGGAATGTATACCTTTTGAAGACAAGAGTGAACAGGATGAAGAGGGATATTATGAATATTATTATAAGGGAATATATATATCGTTTCATTCAGACAAAGATATAATAAAAGCTAAAATTTATGATGGAGAAAAAACAATCTCGTTTTTGAAAAACCCTATTCCTTATTTTGGTGAAGGGTTTGAAGCGATGAGAGGATATGTAGCGCAAGCGTTTGGTGTAAATCGTTTTCAATATCTTGGTGGAGAAAAAGGATATGTAGAGCTATAGTTCAAATAAAAAAGCTGGTCTAAAAACCAGCTTTTTTATTATGTGAAATTTTGACTCATGTTTTCTCTTTCACAGAGGCTCTTTTCTTTGTAATATATTTATTTGGCTATACTCAGTAAGGCACCAATAGCCCCGCTAAAACCGTGATCTTCTAAGAAGATAGGTTTTTTATTTTGATACAAAGTATAACTACCTATAATTTCTTGTAGATGTGTATTATTTGATAGTGTAGATCCAATATAAACGATATGATCCATATCTTTTGCTTCTGCAAATTGAAGGCTTAATGCAGTAACTACTTCACCAACAAGACCTTGAAGGGTAGCGAGTAAATCGGGGTTGTTATAATCAGCTTCACTCATAGCAGCTTTTCCGAAATTACTAGCTGTTAAATTACTATCAATAGGAGATAGAATCCCGCTATAAATATCTCCAACTGTTATATCGAGATTCTGCCTAGAACCTAGTTTTGTCTGCTGGATTACTTCTTCAAAACGATCTATATTCGCTAATAGTTTCGACAAGCCCATGATAGTGCCTCCACCAATACCAGTTCCTCCAGCACGAATATAATTTTTATTATGGACATAATGAATGGATGTTCCTGTACCGATATTTGTTAAAACAAAGTTGTTTATGGAATAATTTCCGTTGTTAATAAGATAGTGAACGCCTGCAAGTGTGGCATCGAATTCTGCAACATACTCTATAGTGTATGTTGCAGAAAATAATGTTTGTAACTGTTCAGCTTTACCACCAGTCAGAGACAATCTATTTATATACTTATTTTTATTTAACCACTCTTGAATTTTGATTTGTTCATGAGAGTAAAATTTTTTAAAATGCAATTCATTTTCTTCATTAAAATAAGCAATTTTTGTTAGTGTTCCTCCAGCATCAATACCGACGGTGCTCTTCATTTTTGTACTCCTTATCATTGTGTAATAATAATGAACATCTATCATTCACTCTTTATGAAGTAATGTAAACTAATAACTTTTCAACTATAACAATGGGTTTACCATTTACAGAAGCAATTCCTTTCCCGAGAACAAATCCTCGTTTATTCCGCAGAACTTCATATTGTAAATCTAGCTTGTCACCAGGTATAGCAGTGCCATTAAATGTTACACCGTCTAATGAGGAGAGGAATCCTAATCCGGTAGACTCACTTGTTCCTACAAATGCTCCAAGCTGTGCAAGGGCCTCTACAATTAGCATGTGTGGCATGCTGTTTTGATTCGGATTTATAAACCATTCGTTACTTGTGATTAATTTATATCCTTTTACGGATTTTTCATTTTCAATTTCTGTGATTCTATCAATCATTAAAAATGGGTAGCGATGAGGAAGTGTATCGTTAATATTTTTGATATTCATAAAGGTCTCCGATCTTTAATCCTTAAATGGGAAAATAATAGCCCCTGCTAAAAATAAGCAGGGGATTTGTAATTAATTATTGACTAATGCATCTGCCTTTTCGGGAGAGAAAATACCGCTATTTTCAATATTTTCAACAACTTGTTGTAACACTTCTTTATCTTGAACAAGTGCGATACGAACGAATCCTTCACCATGTGGTCCAAAAGCATGACCAGGGGTTACAACAACATGCGCACGATCCATTAGTGCATAGGTAAAGTCTAATGAGGTCCAGCCTTTTGGGATTTCAGCCCAAACAAACATACTACCAGCTGGTCTATCAACATGCCATCCGAAAGAAGCAAATCCATCAACTAAAGTATCTCTACGTTCTTGGTAGATAATCCGATTTTTGGCGCAGAAATCGGCCCCTTTACGTAAGGCAACTGATGCGGCCTTTTGAATTGGCAAGAACACTCCGTAGTCTGTGTTTGATTTAAATTGCGCTAGTGCACCTACAATTTCTTCATTTCCAATCATATAACCAATGCGGCTACCAGCTAAGCTATAGCTTTTGGATAGGGAATTAATTTCAACACCAACTTCTTTGGCGCCAGGAACAGATAAGAAACTGATTGGTTTCTTTCCATCGTAATAAAATTCTGCATAGGCGAAATCATGTACCACAATGATATTGTGCTGTTTTGCGAATGCAATGACCTCTTTGAAGAAATCTTCATGAGCCATTGCCGGAACTGGATTTCCAGGGAAGTTTAATATCATCATTTTTGCTTGTTTAGCAATTTCCTCAGGAACGTCTTGTAAATTAGGTAAAAAATCATTTTCCTTCTTTAAAGGCATGAAGTAAGGCTTTGCACCTGCCATTTGAATACCCGTCTCATATGCTGTATATCCAGGATCAGGTACTAAAATAAGATCACCTGGATTTGCAAAAATCATAGGCAAGTGAACGAGTCCATCTTGGGAACCCATTAATAATAAAACTTCATTGTTTGGATCTAATTTAACATTGTGATTGTTATCGTAATATTCAGTTACTGACTCATGGAATTCTTGAATACCTGTTAAAGTATAACCGTAACTTTCTTTTTCATTTGCTGTATGTACCATAGCTTCTCTTACAATATCAGCAGGAGGCATATCTGGATTGCCGATACTCAAATCAATCATTTTGTGACCTGCTGCAATTTTTACCTTTTTATAAGCTGCTAATTCACTGAATATAGAAGATTGAAATGCTTTCATTCTAGCTGCTAACGTATAAGTCATCAAAACCCCTCCTAAAAAACTGTGCTTTCATTTTCTAAATTTTATATTCTTTTATTATTCTGAAAACACATAATTATATTTTATCACTTTTGAGTCAGAATTCAAAACGCAGTTGTGTAAAAAGAAAAAGAAGGGAAGGCTAAAGAGTATGAATACTACCACATAATGAAGAGGTGTTAAAGGTGAAACAAATTCCAATTGGTGTATCAAATCGGCATGTCCATCTGACAAGCGAAGATTTAGAAAAACTTTTTGGGGAAGGATATGAGCTCCTGGTTGCAAAAGAACTTTCACAACCAGGAGAGTTTGCAGCGAAAGAAACAGTAACGATTAAGACTGAAAAGGCGGAAATCCCAAAAGTCCGTATCCTTGGTCCTATTCGAAAGTTTACACAGGTTGAAATTTCAAAAACAGATGCACGTAAATTAGGAGTGGATGCTCCGATTCGAGCATCAGGCAATATTGATGGAACACCAGGGATTACTCTTATTGGTCCAAAGGGTTCTTTAAAAATTGAAAAAGGTGTAATCATCGCTGAGCGCCATATCCATATGACACCTCAAGATGCTGAAAAATTTCAAGTGAAAGATGGACAATATGCAAGTGTGAAAGTAGAAGGAAACAGAGGATTGATTTTTAATCAAGTGTTAATTCGTGTAAAAGATACATACGCCTTAGATATGCATATTGATACAGATGAAGCAAATAGTGGGAATATAACAACAGGAGACTTAGGTCATCTCTTACAATAAGAGAAAAATCCATCTCAATTTGGAGATGGATTTTACATGTTCGATACTTGGGAAGTGTTTTTACTTGCCTGCTTGTGCTTTGATAACGACATGAAAATAATTAATAATGAAATAGCGCCAAAAATAAGAACCATATATCGTAACCCAATTGTGTCTAAGAAGAATCCAGTTCCAAGTAAGACAATTTGGAACATTACCCTTTCAAACATATTACGGAATGAGAAAAGACGTCCATGATAACTTTTTTCAACTTTTGTTTGGAAAATTGTTGACATGATAGGGAAGAAACAGCCAACGCTAAATCCAAATAGACCAAATGATACAAGTGCCATCCATTTCACATCACTAAAGAACAATGAGAGATGCGCAAAAGCAGTACAGAAGGCGAAGAAATAAAGTAATTTATCAGGTGGGAAATGATCAGATAAACGCTTAATTACGAAAGCTCCTAACATAAAAGCCACACCTTCAATGGTATAAATAAACCCTTTAATTGTCGGATCATGTTGCATTTCGCTAATGTTAATAACCATTAAATTGAAACCAGCGATGAATAAAAGGGGAATAATACTTAAAATAAGTGCCCGAAATGCAACTGGGATTCCTCTTAAAATCCGAAATACTTCCATAAAGCTATTATCTTTTGCTGCTTTTTTACTTGATGTATTTGATTTTTGATCTTCAAATCGTAGGAAAAAGGTCGAAAGGAATAATAAAGCGTATGCTGCCATTGAGAACGCGTACATGTACTGTAAACTCATAACGACAAGAAGAACACCACCTAGTGAGGTTCCAGCAATACGAGCGATTGTTCCGATATTCATATGGACACCATTCATCTGTAATAGTTCATGTTCACGAACAATAAGCGGAATAACAGACTGCAATGCAGGGAAATAAAAAGCCGCTGAAATTTGAAGGGCAATCATAAAGGCAATCATAAAGGCGATACTTTCATATTGAATAGCGAAGAACATAAAAATAACACTGATAACACGGCCGAAACCAGCATAAAGAAGGACTTTCTTTTTTTCGTATTGATCGATAACACGACCAGCCATCGGACCAACAAGAACACCGGCTAATAATCCAATAAATAAAATAACCGACTTCATAAAATCAGAAGGTACATACTTCTGCATAAATTCTAGATTGCCAAGAATCCCAAGCCACAAACCAAGCCCAGCGATAAACTCACCGATTAGAACAATCCAGACATTTTTATTACGCCACATAACAAAACCTCTCAGTCTTATAAAATAGGAAAAATCGTATATAAATCCTCCTCTTCATTCATACATTTGAATCATTATTTTTTAGAGTCAGAGTCTATATTACGTGTTTGATAATGAAAGTTCAATCTTTTTGATTTGGATAAAACTTTGCTTTTATAGAGCTAAAAAATCAAATTTACATATTAGAAAATAAATTGGAATAAATTTAAAATGTACGAGGGAGGGATACTTATGATTCAACAATTTTTCAAAAAATTGTTCGACCAGTTTTTAGAGAAGCAGGAAGAGGAAATAATAGCAAAGCTTTGTTTTTGGATTGTCTATTATTACATATCAGTCCCAAAATATATGGTGAACTCTAGTGGTATTTTAGTACATATGAATCAAACGCATGAAGGCTATACGTATGATACAATTGGAGATTTTTTACGCGAGTATAGTGGGAAAACAAGGGGAGCGTTCTATTTTGAAAGTAGAATATACTATATTAAATTTGAGGAAATGATTAGGGAGAAGTGTCGTGAAATGATTTATGCTTATTACTTTCCACGCTTTATTGATGGACATTCGTTATTATGTAAAGAGCTATTAAGAGAAATAGGTGTAGGTAAAACAGAAATTGAATGCGGAAGTTTCTATACGTTGATTTTTAATTATTGTACAGAAACAAAGGATTGGGTTGATGAATACGAAGAGAATGTGTTAAAAGAACTATTTGTATTGTCACTTCCCTTCATTGTACAAGCATATGGTATAAATGTATGTAAATATATAAAACAAGAAGAAAATCGGAAGGAAATAGAGTGCTTAGTTCATTGAATAAAGAGGATATTTATATATTCTTGCTGAAAAAGAATATGTAAATATATGTAGAAAGAAGATGATTGAAATGAGTAACGAAGAACTTGTGAAAACACAATTTGGTAGTAATGCTGAAAAGTATGTGAATAGTCAAATTCATGCAAAAGGACCAGATTTACAGTATGTCGTTCAACAAGTAAAAAATCGTAAAAATATTCGTCTTCTTGATATCGCTACAGGTGGCGGTCATGTTGCTAATTTATTAGCCCCGATATTTAAAGAGGTTGTTGCGCTCGATTTAACAGAAAAAATGTTAGAAAAAGCGAAAGCATTTATCCAGACAAACGGACATGAAAATGTATCATTTGTAGTAGGAAATGCAGAGGATTTACCATTTTCTAATCAATCGTTTGATACGATTATTTGTCGCATTGCAGCGCATCATTTTTCAAACCCTTCTCAATTTATTTTTGAAGTACATCGAAAGTTAGAAGAGAACGGATTATTTATATTAATTGATAATGTCTCCCCAGAAAACCTAGAATATGATACATTTTATAATTTTATTGAGAAAAAGCGAGATCCAAGTCACAGGAGAGCGCTTAGAAAAACAGAGTGGATTTCATTATTAGAAAAGCAAGGTTTACAAATGCAATCATGTTTCACATTTGAAAAACAATTTAATTTTGATTGGTGGTGTAACATGATGGATGTCCCATCGCCAACACGCTCCAAGTTAACGGATTGTATGATGAAAACGTCAAATGAAATGAAGGAGTTCTTCAACATACAATTTAACAATAATAAAGTAGAATCATTTTATACGGAGATGGCACTGTTTGTATGTCATAAAAGTTCAACGCTAAAAAGATAATTTTCTTGCAGTCTTTTCTCAGTACGCTATACTTAGTACAGAGAAATAGAGAATTGAGGAGTAATAACAATGATTCGTGTACGCGTTGAGGGAACGGAAAAAGAGATTGTTGAATTTTTGGAGAAAATGCCTGAAATTCCTGGGTTTGAAAAGACACATGTTAGAGAGCCGAAAAAAGGAAACAATCCTAAATATGATACAAGTAAGAATGTATTAGCATATTTGTCGTATAAAAAGATGGAAAATGCTGTTCACAAATAATAAAGTCCTTTAAAAACAATAAAATTGTTTAATGATAGAGAGCCGAAACGACACAAAATACAGTGTCGTTTTTTCTATTCATGTATAATAGAAATGTAAAAAGTTATTTAATTAATAGGGGAGAACTTTTTAATGAAAAAGTATTTTGAATATTTCGTTCCTTCCTATATAAGCTATACATCTATATGAAAAAATAATTTAATAAATTGATTTTTATTTAGAAATACATAAGTTGAATCAGCACACAGAAGATCTGTTTTGTGTGCCTATTTATTGTAAAGAAAGAATATGTTCCTGGAGTATCTAATTGTTATATTTGTTTTTTGACCAGTTATCGTGTGAAAACAACCGGTTATCGAAAATCCATTTACAGTAACTTAAATAGCTTTTATATTTAGAGCGAGTGAAAGGGAAGTGGTGAAGTGAAGTTTGAAGTGTCGATTGATCCATCTTATAAAGAGCCGAAAATTATCATTCTAACGGATAAAATGACAGATGAGATATCTGATATTATGAAGCGACTATCGGAGACTCATATGGATTCATTAGCTGTATTTTCAGAAAGAGGTGTTGAAATTGTTGAATGTAAAGATATCGTTAGAATCTATACAGAGAAACAGAAGGTATTTCTCCAAACCGCTGCTGGTATTTATACCGTTCGCTCAAGGTTATATGAACTGGAAGAGAAATTAAATAGTCAATTTTTTGTTCGTATTTCAAATTCAGAGATTGTTAACATTAAAATGATTACGAATATGGATATTAGTATGACAGGAACAATTGGCGTGTCATTAACAGGGAATATCAAAACGTATGCTTCTCGACGCTATGTTTCAAAAATTAAGAAACTGTTCGGAATATGAGGTGAAAATATCTTGAAAAATATAATTAGTCGAGTTGTTGGTGGTTTTGTTATCGGTGTGATTATTGGAGAAATCGTACAACTCCTTATTTCGCTCCCATTAGGTCAAGGAGAATATATGCCAGTTGTGGAACAGTTTCGCTCTTTATTTGTTAGTAAGATGTCAGCTGTCACGGTACAAATACTGTTAACAGGGCTGATTGGGGTCACATTCGCTACAAGTTCGCTTGTTTTTGACATAGTGAAGTGGAGTCTACTAAAACAGTACATCGTTCATTTTTGTATAACAGCACTAGTATGGGGGCCGATTGTAACGCTACTGTGGATGCCCAAAACATCTATAGGCACACTGATTTTTTTTATTGGTTTTTTAGGTACGTATGTCATCACATGGACTATTCAATACATGATTTCAAAGAATGATATAAAAAAAATTAATGCTGCGATTCAATCAAGGCAATTTGAAGGGAGAAGTGATGAATAATGGCCATAATTATAAAAAATCTAACGAAAAAATTTAAAGAGCGCACAGCTGTTGACAATCTTTCACTGACGATTAAGAAGGGAGAATTCTTCGCACTTTTAGGGCAAAATGCTGCTGGAAAAACAACAACGATTAAAATGCTTAGTTGCTTACTTACACCTACAAGTGGCGATGCACTGATGTTAGGAGATAGTATCATCAAAAACCCTACGGCAGTAAAACAAAAAATAAACATTTCTCCGCAAGAAACTGCGGTAGCTCCGAATCTTTCTGTAAAGGGAAATTTAGAATTCATCTCGAGTATCTATGGAAGCAATAAGCAAGAGGCTAAGCAAAAAGCGGTGGAAATGATGACAAAGTTTGGACTTTCGGAGCGAGCAAAAAATAAAGCAAAAACATTATCAGGTGGGTTGCAGCGCCGGCTAAGCATTGCGATGGCACTTATTTCGTCTCCCCAAATCATTTTTTTAGATGAGCCAACACTAGGACTTGATATTCGTGCTAGACATGATCTGTGGAAGACTCTACTTGAATTAAAGGGTAAAATCACGATTATTTTAACGACGCACTATCTAGAAGAAGTAGAAGCACTTGCTGATCGCGTCGGTATTATGCATGGTGGTAAATTGCATGCACTTGGAACGATTGATGAGTTAAAAGAAAATACGGGACAATCTTCTTTAGAAGATATTTTCCTTACACTAACTGAAGAGGGAGGCGGACTATGAGATATTTAGCATTTGCTTCACGTAATCGTAAGGAGATTTTACGAGATCCTCTGACGCTTCTTTTTGGGATTGTGCTTCCGGTTATTATTATGTGTCTTTTTTCAATCATGCAGAAAAATATGCCTTTGGACCTTTATCATATAGAAAACTTAACGCCAGGTGTAATCGTTTTCAGTTTTTCTTTTATTACGTTATTTTCAGGGATGCTGATTGGTAAGGATAAAAGCAGTTCATTTTTAATGCGGATGTTTGCTTCCCCTATGTCTGCCTCTGATTATATTACTGGGTACGCTCTTCCACTATTACCGGTTGCCATTCTTCAAATTGTTATTTGCTTTATTTCAGCATTCTTCTTAGGTCTATCATTTAATGCGAATGTATTAGGTGCCACTATTCTACTCATTATCATTGCAATGCTTTATATTGGATTTGGTCTACTACTTGGTACGTATTTTACGGATAAGCAAGTTGGTGGGATTTTTGCGATTTTTGTTAATCTTACAACATGGTTAAGTGGCACTTGGTTTAAGTTAGATATGATTGGTGGTACGTTTAAAACAGTCGGTTATGCATTGCCATTTGCTCATGCGGTTGATGCTACACGATTTGCTTTATCTGGTGAATATGGTGATCTTGTTGTACCTTTATTATGGGTAGTTGGTTATATAATCATTATCTTCGTAATCGCTGTTTTGGGCTTTAAGAGGAAAATGAAAAGGTAAATAAATTGTATTCATAGTGAAAAATACACGATAGTTGAATAAAATATAAACAATTTTATTATCTCCATATAACCGCCAGTAAATAGGCGGTTTTTTTATTTGATACTGTTTCACCGCCTTGTCTTTTTCGCATAATAATAATAGTAGAAAATGATGAGGAGGGTGAGAGGAGTTAATAAAAAATCTTTTTTGGAGATTTGGGTATCGATGATGCAGTTGCTTTAATTTATGCCGATAAAACATGCAATATTATTTCTTTTGTATCCAGATGTAATGGACCAAGTATGCGCTTATTATATAATGGGTGGCGCATTTTTATTTCCAGGTAATGTTACTCCTGTTTCAGAAGCTAACTTTTACCCCGCATTAACGGGCAGTAAGACCCCCACCTCAAAGTTCAGCGAAAGCAAAGAAGTTAGGTGGGGAACCAACTGCCCATAAAAGCCCGATTCGTTCAACTAATAATCAGAGGGGGATGAAGAAAATCCCCACTGATTAAAGGTTCACTTTATGGAGATCCAATTGCAACTAATATTGTCATGAAATATGCCAAGAATGTTAGTGTTTATCCGTTAAATGTAACGCAGCAGGCACTTATTACTCCTGAAATGGAAACATTATTAATGAAAAGGGAACAGGGCTAGCAAAACTAATTAAGCCAATGATTGATTTTTATTATGAGAACTTTTATAAAAAAGAATACCGTGGAATTGGTAGAAGTCCCATTCATGATTTATTACCGTTTATTTCATTAATGAATGATAATATCTTTGAATATAAAAAGTCTGCTGTATGGATAAGTACAACAAATGACGAAACTCGAGGACAAAGTGTAGCTGATTTTAGAAAGATTGCTGAACCCATAAGATTTGATAATCGGTCTGTACAAAGAATGGCCATTGATTTTAACTATCAAACGTTTTAAAAAAATTTATGAGAACAATGTTGAAACCAGATTGTTCTTAGGGAATAAGGCTATGAGATCATCGAGGAATAATATGGTTTGGAAAAATAATTTATTTTGAATGGATACAAAACTGTACTAATTCAATTGTATAAAAAGCTATACGTGGCATTTAAGGTATAACTTATCAAAAATAGTAGCATAACTAATGGTAAGCAATAATTTATAGGTATTATTTTTGTTTTGTAAAATTAAGGAGGTATAGTGATATGGCATTTATATGGTCTTTAATTGTTGGTGGTATTTTAGGATGGCTAGCAAGTTTAATCGTTGGTAAAGATGTACCTGGTGGTGTGATTGGAAATATTATTGCTGGGATAATCGGTTCTTGGCTTGGAACATTGTTATTGGGTACGTTTGGACCGGTTATCGGAGGGTATGCAATTATTCCAGCATTAATTGGTGCCATTGTTTTAATTTTTATTGTCAGCTTATTACTGCGTGCAATGCGAAAATGAAATTAGGTGGATCGCTGAAAATTGTCAGCGATCCATTTTTGTATTATTTGTCCTAATCTGTTATGCTACTGTTATACAATCAGGAGGTGTAAGCATTGAAATCATTTACAGTAAACTTTCATCAAGAAGACAATGCAAAAGCAACAACAGTACATAAGTTAAGTGAAGAGGACTTCAATAAAGTAACAGAAAACGGTACTCGTCATCTATTTGATCTAGATACAAATGTTGGTTTCTTTGTATTCTTTGATGCAGAAGATGCAGAAGGCAATGAACAATACTTAATGTTGCAATATGAAGGAGATCATGAAGAGCCAAGTGCTTGCTACGGATTTGATTTGAAATTATTCTATCAATTTTTAGCACTTTACTTAAATGACCTTGAATTCCAAGGTGAAACAGATGAAGAAGAGGAAGAATATGGTCCAATTCATCATTTAGCTCATTTACTTTACCACATCGTTGAAGATGGAAAAAGTATTGAAGTATAAATACATAGCTAAAGCTGCCTTTAATAGGGCGGCTTTTTTATTTTGGATAAATTTCACAAAAATGATTATACAAATTGTTAGCAGAAATCTAAAAAAATAACAATTTATTAGTAGAGAAGGAGGATATCTGCTCAAAGGAGCATCCATACCATGAAAAAGTTTCTTCGGACATTTGAAAAGTGAAGCTTTTTACTTGTAAAAGATAAAAATTATCCAACATAACCGAGTGAAAGAGTGCACTAGAAGTCAGCCTTTATTGCAATTGTGTGCAAATTCATTCATGAGTTCAATAACCATATCTTCTGATAAACGTGGGTATGCAGAAGGGCCAATGATAAGAGTTCCTTCCATGTATTCATGATCTACTATGTGAATTAAAACAAAATTTTCTAGATAACGATTGGTCTTGATGAGTGGAAAGTTATAGGGATCATTTTTTTGATAAAGGTCATTTAGTTGTTCTTTCTTAGAGGAATAAAAAGGACTACAACTATCGTTAGAAATAAATTCATATAAGATATCATTATTTGTAGATAAAAAATGAACAGGAATTGAAAATGTTTGATATATTAAATGACACAGATATTGTATGTCGATAGCTTTATTCATTATACCTCTTCTTTAAAGTGAATAAAATGGTTATCAAACCCAGTAAAATTTTCCTATTATCTATTCAGTATAACAAATAAATAGGATATGTTTTAAGGAAGAAATTATGAATAAAGAATATATACATGTAGAGTTTTCCACAGAGGACAGTGTTAATAATATGGCAGGGTAGTTGATATAAGAAAAAGAGCCGTTCTGTTATAAGAACAGCTCTTTTGATTTATTACGCTCTACTGAATATACAAAATAAGTTTGAATGATTCCACCAATTATTAATAAGCAGGCACAAATATAAAATAGAGTGCCGCCGCTTACATGACTTAATATAACTGCACCTATAGCAGGACCGCACGTTCGAGAAATATCCCAGTGTATGCCGTAGATAGAAAAATATAATCCCCGCTTGTGACTTGGTGCTATTCTGGAAACAAATCGTAGTAAGTGATTTAAAGCAATACTTTCACCAATTGTCAGGAAAAGCAATGTGAAGAAGAGTGACCATAATGTTGTAGAATAACCATAACCAATAGCAGCGAATGTATAACAAATATATGAAATTACAATTATTTTAGGCATTGAAAATCGTTCAGACCATTTGACAAGACCAACTTGCAGGATGATTTCCATTACAGCTTTACAAGTCGAGATAAATGCGAGAACAAATAAGAAATTTGGAAAGATATCTTCTGCGAATACACGATAATTTGTTTCAGTTTGGGCATAGAAAAAGCTAATCGGAAGAGTAGATATCATGAGTCCAAATATAGCATAATGCTTAAAAATAAACTGTGTACGTGTTGTTACTTGTGCTGATTTTTCATTAGTTTGAATGATTGGAGCTGTTTCTGGCAGTTGTGTCCAAACGAGAATGGCATACAGCAGGAGAGTTACAGCTTGAATGACAAATAAGTATTCAGGGTGACTATTGTAAAAAAAGGCACCGATGAATGGACCAATCACAGCACCGATAGCTCCTACTGTTTGAAGAACAGCGAATATTTCAGCTTGTTGTTTTTGTTCAGTTAAATCGGCAATTTGTGCACGCTGAGCAGGAATATATAAGGAGCGGCCAATACCGTTCATTACATATAACAAAGCAAAGAATAGGACTGATTCAGCAAAAACAAATCCGCCTATTGCAATTGCTTGCACGAATAATCCGAGTAACATAATTTTCTTTCTACCGTAGCGATCTGTTACACCTCCAGCAATGATTGTGAACACAATATCAGAAAGTGGCTGCAATCCAAACAGAAGCATTGTCATAATCACATTACCTTCTAGTGCTTTATTGACATGGACAATAAAAATAATTGCTAACATGGCCTCAGTTGTTCTAGTTAACAACTCACCTAATAATCGAATCCGGATTGGTTTATTATAGCGTTTTATAAGATGATTCATTCTTCATTTCCCCCTTTCTATATAGAAATCTTAAGATAGAAGCAAGAAATGAAAAAGGGTAGAATGAAAGAAGGAGATTTTTCATCTTTTAGGGGGAAAAGTATGGTTATTTTGGAGCAGTACATACAGCTGTGGGTCCAGTATGGAAAAGGGAGAACAGAGGAAGAAAAAATAGAAATATCATTACAAAATATATCGGAAACATTGTTTTGTACGGATCGTAATAGTAAATTTATTATAAAAAAATTAGAAGAGTTAGCGTGGATTTGTTGGTTTCCAGGACGCGGAAGAGGGAATCGATCAAAGTTATCGTTTCAAAAAAATCCTATTTCTTTAATTTTAGAACAGGGGAAAGAAATAACGAAACAAGGGGATGTAAAGGGTGGAAAAGCATTTGTTGAGCAATATAGCTCATATTTCCCCATATTAGAAAAACAATTCCAAGCTTGGATAGATTCGATATTTGGTTATCAAATTGAAATGACTTCTCGAGGAAGACAAGATGTACTGCGTTTACAAGTTGAAATGAACCTGAAAATTTCTTTAGATCCTGTATATGCTACAATGCGTTCGGAGTGTCATATGGTAAAACATCTATATGACACGCTTATTTATGTTAATGAGAGCACAAATACAATAGAGCCGAGACTCGCTTTTCATTGGGAATATAATGACAATCTAAAACTATGGACTTTTTATTTACGAAAGGGGGTTCGATTTCATAATGGAAAACGATTTACAGCTCATGATGTTGTATATACATTTGGTAGGTTTATGAATAAAGAGGATAATCCGTATTCATGGATGCTTCAACATGTTGAAAGTGTTCGTATTGTAAATGAATATATTGTAGAAATGCACTTGCATACGGAAAATCAATTGTTATTACATGCTTTAAGCTCAGAACAGTGTTCTATTGTAATGGAAGATGAGGAAGACAAATTAATTGGAACAGGACCGTTTAAACTGTGTGAAAATAATGAGTCTATTTTTGTATTAGAAGCTCATGATTTGTATTTTCGTGAACGACCCTTTCTCGATCGGATTGAATTATGGAATGTGCCACAAAGTATTGATACATATGATGTTTTCGTAAAGGCGCAACATAAAGAATTAGAAAAGTATCATAAGGAACTTTCTATACTGGAATCCAATGTAACATATATAACGTTAAACACTGAGAAACAAGGACCTATGCAAGATATTACATTTCGCAAAGCGTTGTATAAAATTATTCATAGCAGCAAAATAATAGGTGAGTTAGAGGGAGAGCGTGGCGAGGTAGCAGGGGAATTATTATTGACGAATTTTTTTATGCCAAGAATAAAAGAGGATATTCAAATCTTGGTTCAAAATAGTAAGTATAATAATGAAATATTAAATTTATACACATTTAAAGGACAAGATCATGTAGAAGATTCATATTGGATTCAAAAAGAATGTGCCAAATATGGAATTGTAATTGAAATAGCTTTTCTTGATACACAGGAATTATTACAGGTTCAAATGATAAAGCAAGCAGATATCATTCATGATAGTGCTACCATTAGCGAGCAAACAGAAAGCAGTTTTCTGTATATGTTTCTTTCAAAAAATAGTTTTATTTATCAGCATAGCTCTCTGGATTTTAATGAGCAATTACATTCATATTTTATTGAACCTAATTTTGAAAAGCGAATTACACTGTTACGCGATATAGAGGATACATTGTTACGTAATATTCATATTGTTCCTTTATATCGTAATAAACAACACATACGTACACATGAAAAAGTACAAAATATAATCATCAACGCTCAAGGTTGGATTGATTTTTATAATATATGGTTTAAACCTTAATATATAAGCATTTAATAAAGGTTCTTTTGAAAAATCAAAAGGGCCTTTTTGTATGGAAGTACATTTTGATTTTGAACATTGTTTCGCACATTTTTTATAAACACCCATTTACAGTGTAACAGTGTTATGTTACATTGTTATCAGGAAGGAGTGTTATACAGTTGAGTACGGATTTAATTTCAAAAAAGGATTTATTAGAACTGACTGGTATTTCATACGGACAGCTATATAGGTGGAAAAGAAAGAATTTAATACCAGAAGATTGGTTTGTAAGAAAATCAACTTTTACAGGGCAAGAAACATTTTTTCCGAAAGAAAAGATATTAGAACGTATTGATAAAATTCAAACAATGAAAGAGGATTTGTCTCTAGATGAATTAGCGAATATGTTTTCACCAAGTGTAACAGAGGTTTCTTTAACGAAAGAAGACATGATACGAAAGGGTATTGCCTCCGAACCGGTTGTGCAGTTTTTTATAGAACAAACGAATAAACCGGTAGAATTTCAATTTGTTGATATTCTCTATGTATACATTTTAGAAGAATTACTGCAATCTGGAGAAATTAGTTTAGAAGAAGGTAAGATGATACTGCAAGTGCTGCATGAGCACTATGAAATCATGAAACAAAAGAATAGTGAATTAGTTGTGGTTCGAAAACTAGGTATTGCTACATGTTTCTTAGTTTCAAATGTGGAAGATCTATTTTTTGAAAAAGGTACGAAGATAGTCGTACGTTTAACAATCATGCAATATACAGAAGCATTAAAATCAAAACTATTGTAGTGGAGGAGAAATAATGCATACAGAAAAATTAATTATAAATGGCTATGGTTCTTCAAATGGTGGAGAGTTCCATAAAGTACAGTTAAATGGAAAAGGAACTGTTAATGGAAATATTGACTGTGATGAATTTGAATGTAATGGGTCAGGTAGTGTAAATGGTGATTTAAAAAGCGAGAACACAAAAATTAGTGGATCCGGTAAAGTTGACGGTACAGTAAGCACTGAAAATATGCGAATTGATGGAAAAGCAACGATTACAAAAGATGTAAAGGCTAACAATTTAAAGATTGCTGGAAAAGGAACAATTGGTGGTACTTTGACAGGAGAAGAGCTTAAAATCCGTGGGCAAGCGACTATTGACGGTAATTGTGAAGTAGATATCTTTTCGTCAGAAGGGCAATTCACAATTGGTGGCTTACTAAGCGCAGATGAAATTGACATCGATATTCATGGTACATGTAGAGTAAAAGAAATAGGTGGTCAAACAATTAAAGTAAGACACAGACCAACAGCATTTAGTGGGCTTTTTAAAACGGTGTTTGGATCACATTTAGAAGCTGAATTGTTAGAAGGTGACAATATTGATATTGATTACGTGCAAATTAAAACTGTAAGAGGTAACAATGTTACAGTGGGGCCGAATTGTGAGATTGGACTTATAGAATATACGGGAGTTCTTCATGTCGATAAAAATGCAAAAGTAAAAGAAATTCAGCAAGTTTAATTTTTTTATAGAGAGAGGAATGTAAATGGAAAAGCGAAATAGTCTTACATTGAATGGTTCTGGTAGTTCATCAGGTGGAATCTATAATAAAGTGAAAATTCGAGGAGAAGGAACAATTTCAAATGATGTGAACTGCAATGAATTTAAAGCATATGGAACGAGCGGTGTTCGTGGTGATATGACGACAAATTCATATATTGTGTATGGAGATAGTGAAGTACAAGGTGGTTTGCATGCTGAGTATGTGAAAGTATATGGTAATACACAAGTGCAGAATGATTGTCACATTAACAAAATAAAAATTCGAGGAATGTTCGAAGTGAATGGAAAGTTATCCGGAAACTTTGTGGACATTAAAGGAGGGCTGACTGTAAAAGAAGATATTGAAGTTGAAGAATTTTTATTAACGGGTGGTCTTGAAAGTGAAGGGCTTTTAAATGCTGAAAATATTAACATTATCTTGCGTTATGAAGGAAGTAAAGTAAGAGAAATTGGTGGGAAAAAGATTACAGTACGAAAAAAAGCTAGATTTATTCCTTTTACAAGCCATACTGGTAATCTTCAAACATCAATTATTGAAGGTGATGACATTTATTTAGAGCATACAATAGCTGAAGTAGTGAGGGGAAACAATGTTACAATTGGCCCTGGCTGTGAAATAAGTGTTGTTGAATATCATACTAGCTTTAATCAAAAAGGCAAATCAGTTGTAAAAGAACATAAACAAATATAGTTGTAAGAGGGAGAGCAAGATATATGGTTGCAAAGAATAGTAAACTTAGCTTTGTAGTTGCTGGTTTATTGCTAGGGATTTTAATGGCATCAATGGATAATACCATTGTTGTTACAGCGATGGGAACAATTGTTGGCGATTTAGGCGGATTAGAAAACTTTGTTTGGGTTGTATCGGCGTATATGGTAGCAGAAATGGCAGGAATGCCGATTTTCGGAAAACTATCAGATATGTATGGTAGAAAAAGATTCTTTATTTTCGGCTTAATTGTCTTTATGATTGGTTCGGCACTTTGTGGTACCGCAGAAAATATTACGCAGTTAGGTATTTATCGTGCGATCCAAGGTATTGGTGGCGGGGCACTTGTTCCAATTGCCTTTACTATTGTTTTTGATATTTTTCCGCCCGAAAAGCGCGGGAAAATGGGGGGATTATTTGGTGCGGTCTTTGGATTATCTAGTATTTTCGGTCCTTTACTTGGCGCATATATTACAGACTACATTAGCTGGCACTGGGTGTTTTATATTAACTTACCGCTTGGTATTCTATCACTTATTTTTATTGTATTCTTTTATAAAGAATCGCGCGTTCATCAAAAACAAAAGATTGATTGGTTTGGTGCAATTACACTAGTCGGTGCAGTTGTTTGTTTAATGTTCGCATTAGAACTTGGTGGACAGAAGTATGATTGGGACTCTACTTTTATTTTAAGTTTATTTGCGGCATTTGCTATTTTAATTATTATGTTTATTTTTATTGAAAGAAAAGTGGTAGAACCTATCATATCGTTTGAAATGTTTAAACAGCGCTTATTCGGGATGAGTACAATTATCGCTTTATTTTACGGGGCTGCTTTTATGTCAGCAACTGTATATATTCCTTTGTTCATTCAAGGTGTATATGGCGGATCGGCAACGAATTCTGGCTTATTACTATTGCCAATGATGTTAGGATCAGTCGTTACAGCACAGTTAGGCGGATTTTTAACATCAAAGTTAAGTTACCGCAATATCATGATTATTTCTGCTGTAATTATGCTTGGTGGATTGTTCTTATTAAGTACATTAACACCAGAAACAAGTCGTGTATGGCTAACCCTTTATATGATTATTATCGGTTTTGGTGTAGGGTTTTCATTCTCAGTATTAAGTATGGCTGCAATCCATGGCTTTGGTATGAACCAGCGCGGATCAGCAACTTCAACGAGTAACTTTATCCGCTCATTAGGAATGACACTTGGGATTACAATATTTGGTATGATTCAAAGAACAGGTTTTCAAGATCAATTAGAAGAAGCATTTAAAGGAATGGATGGCGGAATAAATAGCAACGCTCTAGGGGATTCAAGAGCAATTCTTTCAGAAGGCGCAAGATCTCAAATTCCGCCACAAATATTAGATAAAATTATTGAAGCCCTTTCAAGTTCTATCGTTCATACTTTTATGTGGGCGTTAGTTCCAGCAGGTTTAGCATTCGTGTTTATTTTCTTTATGGGGAATGAACGAATGGTATACAAGAAAGAACAAGGTAAGATAAAGGCTGAAACATCAAAAGCATAGAAGAAAAAAGCTCCTTTCTCAAATAGAAAGGAGCTTTTTTGTATGTAACTTTACAAATTAACCTTCGATTACTTCATATTCTTCGTCTGCTAATAATAAAATCTGTGTTTTTTTACCTTTGTTTTGTACTTCAATTACATCGTATGTGCCTAGGTCTCTTAATTTATTTTGAGACACATTTACCATTACTTCAATAGAATCGATTAAAATATCTTCTTCGATATATGATTCAGGCAATGCCATATCCTCTGTATCTAATACACATGTGTATAGATTTTGTAAATCTGCAGTAGATGGGTTTTGTTCTTCAACATCAATGATGTTTTTTACTGCATCCATATTTTCTTCTTTTACTTGATACACTTTAATTTTAGCCATTTTTTAATCTCCTTTATAACGTAATCGTAGAGGCTACAGTTTATTATAACGTTTTTTAGTGGAAAGATGAAATTGTTTCCTTATTATCATTCTCAATTATAATATTCGCATCCAAAAGTTCGGGTAGGAGAAGTGCTATTCAGTGAAGGGAAAGGAAATCCTTGCTAATTCAAAATTGGTTCGAATTTATTACAAAAGTGTAAGGTTTTTGTAAGGAAAATAGATAAATAGATCATAAGGTTTCTGATAGTATACGAGGTGTCACATACTATTAAAACAAGAGGTTGAAAACATGAAGAAACTGTTAATAACTTTGATTGCTTTTCTCGTATTATTAGGTCTTTTAATGACTGCTTTTGTAAGCTTTGATTGGGATTTAGCTGAAATGAAGCAAAAATTGGGCAAAGATAAAATGTATGTTCATATTACGGAGAACGGAAAAGAATATCAGGTAGATAAAGATGATCCTACTTGGAAGCGTTACGAGTATAACGTAATTGCATATGATAAAGATGGAAATAAGACGAGTATTAAGTTCGATGCTAATAAAAATTTAAAGCTAAATGCTTTTTTACGTGTGTATGTATTTGATGAACCAAATAGTGAGGGATATAAAGGGATTTCAACATATGAAGAAGTCCAACAAAATGAAATTCCTAAAAAAGCACTAAAGCAGATGGATAAAAACTAATATATAAGGATTGTTCATAGATGAAAAGGCAGCATGTATAATTGTACATGCTGCCTTTTTGTTTGAAGAAGAAAATAATGGTATGAAATGAAGTTTGAATTTAAAAGTGCTTATAATTTAAACAACAAAACATTTTTATCATATTCCCGTAAACACCAATTGTATTTATTTAATACAGTAGGATGAACACCCTCTTGATCAGTATTAATTTCTTTAAAACCATATTTTTTATAAAAAGCTGCCAGTTCTTCAAAAGGAATGCAATAAATATTAGGTACATTGGATTGCTTTGCTTCGTCTACTAAGAAAGAAAGGAGATCGCCTGCTAATTTATAGCCCCTGAATTTAGGAAGTATATAAATACCGCCCATTTCTAACGTGCTTTGATCAATTTTAACTAAACGTCCAAGTCCAACATATTCTCCGTTGTATGTCACAATTGCCACTTTATCTTTTTTTAAATCACTTGGCACAAATCCAACTGATTTATACTGACTGTTAATCCATTCTAAATCCTCTGGTGAAGCAAATTTTATTTTCATAAAAATACACTCCTTGAAAAATTCTGATATTTCTATTGTATAGGAAACAAAATGATTTGTAATGAAATAATGGTACTTGGTTCAATTAGATATAACTCGTTTGAGAAATTGATTTGATCATGAAGTTAATTTCTCCACATTCCACGCATAGAATATAGAATAGTTTAATAATACTTTCTCTTTCTTCATAAGTGTTTTACGTATATAATTTAAAGGTAATTGTTCTTATTTTAGTATACTTATAATAGAATAGAGGTTTAAAAATGAGCGTTAAAATCATTACGGATAGTGCTGCTGATTTACCAAAAGAATTGCTGCAAGCTTATGATATAGATTTGATTCCACTCCGTGTATATGATGAGGCAGAAACAGAGTATTTAGATGGAGTAACATTAGATTCGGTTCAATTATTACAAAAGATGAGAGAAGGCGAGGTATTTAAGACATCGCTGCCATCATTAGAAACATTCCAAGAAAAGTTCGTTACATATGCAAAGCAAAGTACACCTTGTATATATGTAGCTTTCTCTTCTGAACTTTCTGGTACATATCAATCTTCAGTAGTGATTAAAGAAGAAGTACAAGAAACATATGCAGATTTCGATTTAGAAATTATTGATACAAAATGCGCTTCACTTGGTCAAGGTCTTGTTGTATTAGAAGCTGCGAAAATGGCTAAAGAAGGTGCATCAAAAGAAGAAATTTTGAAACGAATTGCTTTTCTAACAAAACATATGGAGCATATCTTTACAGTTGCTGATTTGCAGTATCTTGTTAGAGGTGGTCGTTTAAGTAAGGTAGCTGGATTTATTGGTGGTTTATTAAATATTAAGCCGATTCTAAATGTGGAAGAAGGAAAGCTTGTACCACTTGAAAAGATTAGAGGTAGAAAGAAAGTTTTAGGCCGAATTGTCGATATAATGGAAGAGCGAGGAAAAGACCTTAAAGGTCAAACAGTTGGCATTACACATGGTGATGATTTAGAAACTGCGAATGCATTAAAAGCGTTAATTACTGAAAAATTTGGCTGTGATGTGTTTATTGTAAATACAATTGGAGCAGCAATCGGTGCGCATACAGGACCAGGTGTTTTAACATTGTTCTTCTTAAATGAAGTAGAGTAAAGGATTGATCTTTTTGATCAATCTTTTTTTTTACAATCATAGTTTTGTGCGAAATAGATGAGGATAACATCGTAGGAGGAATTAATATATCAAATGCAATAAAGAATATATGTAATACAAACGATTTACAGTAGCAGACGTAACTTTTTTATTATTCACTAGCTTTTTTTCTAACAGGCAAGAAGGTAGAAAGGAAACTAGTGAGAACTAGTATAAAAGAAACTCTCTCAGTCGTATCAATCTCTAAACCGTTATTCCATTGATATATAAAGGATACTAGTATTAAAAGTATAACAAATCCTGCAACATATCTTACTGTTTTTCGCGCCTTTTTGTCATTTGTTCTCAAAATCATATTCGTCCCTCTTTCTTATTTAATAAATATTTTTTGATTTCAATCATCGATAAACTGTAGTCTTTTTAGCTAGCAACTAAATATGTATAATTGCATAAAAAAATTGAAATATATAGGTTATTATTAAACTACATTTTTAATGTGGAAGGGTATTTTTGTTTAAAAGTAAAATCGTTTACGTTATTGATGAAATTGAAATTTAGGAGAATCGTATGAAAAAGAAATTATGTACACTAGCTTTTGTAACAGCAATATCTTCTATTGCAATGACAATTCCAACAGAAACATATGCTTGTGGAATTGACGAAGTAATGAAACAGGAAAACCAAGAGCACAAACGTGTGAAAAGATGGTCTGCGGAGCATCCGCACCATCCTAATGAAAGCACACATTTATGGATTGCACGAAACGCAATTCAAATTATGGGTCGTAATCAAGATAAGACGGTTCAAGCAAATGAATTACAATTTTTAAATACTCCTGAATATAAGGAGTTATTTGAAAGAGGTCTTTATGATGCCGATTACCTTGATGAATTTAACGATGGCGGTACAGGTACGATAGGCATTGATGGGCTAATTAAGGGAGGATGGAAATCTCACTTCTACGATCCTGATACGAGAAAGAACTATAAAGGAGAAGAAGAACCAACAGCTCTCTCGCAAGGAGATAAATATTTTAAATTAGCAGGTGAATACTTTAAGAAGGATGACCGAAAACAAGCTTTTTATTATTTAGGTGTTGCGACGCACTACTTCACAGATGCTACTCAGCCAATGCATGCTGCTAATTTTACAGCCGTCGACATGAGTGCTTTAAAGTTTCATAGCGCTTTTGAAAATTATGTGACGACAATTCAGACACAGTATGAAGTATCTGATGGTGAGGGCGTATATAATTTAGTGAATTCTAATGATCCAAAACAGTGGATCCATGAAACAGCGAAACTCGCAAAAGTGGAAATCGGGAACATTACCAATGACGAGATTAAATCTCACTATAATAAAGGAAACAATACTCTTTGGCAAGAAGAAGTTATGCCAGCTGTTCAGAGAAGTTTAGAAAAAGCTCAAAGAAATACAGCGGGATTTATTCATTTATGGTTTAACACATTTGTTGGAAATACTGCTGCTGAAGATATTGAAAATACGATAGTAAAAGATTCTAAAGGAGAAGCAATACAAGATAATAAAAAATACTTCGTAGTACCAAGTGAGTTTCTAAATAGAGGTTTGACCTTTGAAGTATATGCTGCGAATGATTACGCACTATTATCTAATCATGTAGATGATAATAAAGTTCACGGTACACCTGTTCAGTTTGTATTTGATAAAGAGAATAATGGAATCCTCCATCGCGGAGAAAGTGTACTGCTGAAAATGACGCAATCCAACTATGATAATTACGTATTTCTTAATTACTCCAACATGACAAATTGGGTACATCTTGCGAAACAAAAAGCAAATACTGCACAGTTTAAAGTGTATCCAAATCCGAATAATTCAGCTGAATATTACCTATATACAGATGGATACCCAGTAAATTATCAAGAAAATGGTAAAGGGAAGAGCTGGATTGTGTTAGGAAAGAAAACGGATCAACCAAAAGCATGGAAATTTATACAGGCTGAATAGGATTTCCTAGAAGAGAGAAAGAAAAATTTATATATTTTAATAATACTTCATGTATTTAGAATGAGTTTTTTGTTCATTAACTAGCATCTAATTTTAAAGGGGATTTGTGTATATGCCATTTCAAAAAATAAAACTAAGTATGGTTGCTATTTCTTCATTCTTTATTTTAGGTTCCTCGTCCTTATCATTTACAGATACTACATATGCTGAAGTAGTGTCTGCGTCTCCGAAAGCAGAGATGATTTTAACACAAGAGGTTACTGTAAAAAATTATGATGATACATATTATAATAGCGCAAAGGGAAAAGCGGGTTCAGAATTAAAAAAGGAGCTTCATAATATTATTGATAATCATACAAAGATATCATACAGTGCGGTTTGGGAAGCACTAAGAGATACTGATGAAGATCCAAATAATAAAAACAATGTTCTTCTCTTATATACAGGACGTTCGCAAGGGAAATTTACAAATGGTTCAGGGGTCGATAATTGGAACCGAGAGCATGTTTGGGCAAAATCTCACGGTGATTTTGGGACAGCTGCAGGACCAGGAACGGACCTTCACCATTTAAGAGCTACGGATGTATCTGTCAATAGTTCACGTGGGAATTTGGATTTTGATAATGGCGGTGTGAGTCATTCAGAAGCAACAGAATGTAAATACGATAGTGATTCTTGGGAACCTCGTGATAGTGTAAAAGGAGATATTGCTAGAATGTTATTTTACATGGCTGTTCGTTATGAAGGAGACAATGGCGAAGTAGATTTAGAGCTTAATGAAAAAGTGAATAACAATAAAGATCCATATATGGGGAAACTATCTGTTTTACTAAAATGGAATGAACAAGACCCTGTCGATGATTTGGAACGAAAGCGTAATGAAGTTATTTTTACAAAATATCAACATAATCGTAATCCATTTATTGATCATCCTGAATGGGCAAATGAAATTTGGAAATAAATAAGTAAAATCATACCTGGGTAAATTTTAAAGTAGAAAGGAGTGATCATAAGAATCACTCCTTTTTTGGCGTTTACTCCCATCACAATCAACCTAAGAAAAGCAAATACCCCAAAACGAGAAAATTGGCATCTCCCGGTGAAAATGTACAATTTTTTGTTTTAGGGGTGTTATAAAATTCTATGCCCATCAACTTAAGAACAAAAACAAAATGAACTTCCGTTTATCAGAAATAAGATATTCTTAAAGTAGAGGTACACTCTTAAAAATGTGCATGCCAAATAAACCTAGATAGGCATCATTATTGGCTTGATAGCGATGTGGTAATACCCAATAGCCTTGCAAACTTCTGATTACACAGAAGGGCACTGCATTCTTATATAAATTTTATATTAATTCATTATTAATAATATATTATCCGTATTAAAATGTGGTCTTTATAATGAAGATAGCACTTTTAAAAGGAGGAACTAGAATGGAGTTTAGTAAACTTGGCAATAGCGGATTAACAATAAGCAAGATTGCATACGGAAACTGGATAAATCATGGGGGTAAAGTAGATGAGGATACTGCAAAAGAGTGTGTTAAAGCAGCACTAGATGTCGGTATAACAACAGTCGATACTGCTGATGTTTATTCAGACACTAAAGCTGAAGAAGTACTCGGCCGGTCTTTACAAGGTATACGACGGGAGAGCATTGAACTATGTACAAAGGTGTGCCATCCGACTGGGAATGGGCAAAACGATAAAGGTTTATCACGAAAACATATTCTAGAAAATTGTAATGCATCGCTGCGTCGGTTACAGACCGACTATATTGATGTCTATTATGCACACAGATTTGACCCAACTACTCCTCTTGAAGAAACGATGTTAGCTTTCGCAGATCTTGTAAGACAAGGTAAAGTGCTTTATATCGGTGTAAGTGAATGGACAGCAGAACAAATCACCCGTGGTGCAACACTTTCACGGGAATTGAATATTCCGCTCATCGCTAGCCAACCCCAGTATTCAATGTTGTGGAGAGTTATCGAAACCGATGTGATACCAACCTGTCAACGTGAGGGACTTGGGCAAGTAGTATGGTCGCCTCTCGCACAAGGTGTTCTCACTGGAAAATATCACCCCAAAAAACCAGTACCAACTCAATCACGTGCTAATTCTCCTGCTGGCAAACCATTTTTTTATAATCTTGCACAACGTTGGATGAATGACAATGTGCTCACTGCTATCCAGAAGCTCAAACCCATCGCACAAGAGATTGATCTTACCCTCGCTCAACTCGCAGTAGCTTGGGTACTACAAAACCAGAATGTTTCCTCAGCAATTATCGGTGCCTCGAGACCGGAACAGGTAAGAGAGAATGTGTTCGCTTCTGATGTCAAACTGAAACCTGAAATAATGAATCAGATTGACAAAGTACTAGAAGGTTTCGTTGAGTACGATCCGAGTAAAACAGGTTAAGTTTTTGCACGTGACTTAATCAGAAATATATACAAAATCTTTGTAGTCTTACTTTAAAACTTAAGTTAAATTAGCATTCTTCCTTTGTAATATTTTACTACCCATCCCATCAGGGTGGGCTTTTATTCTTGGTGATCAAGTTGTAAAATCGAATACACCTCTCTAACAACTGTTAAGAAATGATCTACTACTGCAGATTTTTCATCCTGTCTCCATCCAACATATAGATTTACTTTTGGTGTAGTCTCTTGGATTTTTTTATAGATAACCCCAGGACGTTTATAACTTTCCACCGACGATGGAACGACAGAAACTCCCATTCCTGTTGCAACTAAATTAACAATAGTTTGCATTTGAACAGCTTCTTGAACAACATTTAAACTTACACCATGATCCCCAAAATAGTTAATAATTAAATCATAAAAATTCGGACCAAAATGACGAGGAAACAAAATAAATGGTTCATCAATTAACAATTGGAGTGGAATTTCGGGCAATGAGGTGAAAGGGTGATCTTGATGTAAAACCAATCTTAAAGATTCTTCAGAACAAACTTCAGAAGATAGTATCCCGTTGTTCTGTTTAGAACGAATAAATCCAATATGAATTTGTTTCTCATAGAGTGCTTTTAGTTGCTGCTCCGTTGTCATTTCACGCAATATAAGATGGATTTTAGGAAAGCGTTCTCGAAATTTATTAAGAACTTCTATAACGATTTCTGTGGAATCGACAAAACCGATTATTAAGTTCCCTATTTTTCCTTCAGCTGCAAGTTGTGTTTCTTTTATGGCTCTTTCTAATTGAAACAGTGTTTGTTGAGATCCTTCTAAAAATATCTTCCCAGCATCCGTAAGTTCAACCATTCTTTTTGTTCGATGAAAAAGTTGAACTCCCAATTCTTCTTCTAATTTACGAATTTCTTGGCTTAGAGGAGGTTGTGCCATCCTAAGACGTTCTGCTGCACGACTAAAATTCAATTCTTCTGCCACCATTATGAAATATCGCATTTTCCTAATATCCATTTTCATCCATCCCTTCTACTAAAATCTAATAAGAACTTCTCTTTTATTATCAAACTCATTTAGGTGCCTAGTATTTTCGTAGCCATGCTTTTTATGTTTTACAGCTCTTTGGTATTAGAGAGAGGAGATGTTTTAGAGTTTATCGACCAGTTCCATAGATAAGGGGAAAAATACCTCTCTTCAAATAACCTGTCAGTTAGTTAAGTAATTACACAAACCCACTTTAACATAATATCCCACTTTTGAATCGAAATTTTCTGAATAGGGGATGAAAGAAAAAAGGTAGATTAAAAGTCTTTCTCCTTCTGCAACTAACCTGCATCGTTAGTTTAAGTACATTTCTTCACAATCTTTATAGTGATATTAACATAAATATCCAATGAAAAATCATCTTATTTGTTCAAATTTCTTCGGGTTAAAAATGAGTGGAGTATTTCAAGTATGTATAGGTGTATTAACTTTTCTTATCTTACTCATAACAATTGTTTGTTCATTGCCTTATATTGAAATGGAAAACATAAATATAAACATTTCATTAAATGAAATACACCCTATTTTACATGCTACATTATTAATATTTTGGTCTTTTTTTGGATGGGAAGCAATTTCAAGTTTAGCGCCTGAATTCAAATCTCCGAGAAAAAGAAATATCATTTTTTCAACAGGTGCTGCGATTATTATTATTGGCCTTATTTATATAGGAATTGCTATTTCAGTAATTGGGACAGGAGCATATTCTATAAAGTCTGATAATAGTACTGCTCTTGTAATCGTTATAAAAAATACATTAGGTGACCAATTTGTATGGTTAGTTGGATTGGTAGCTTTTATAATTTGTTTAGGTACAACAAATGCATGTATAGCAAGTATGAGTCGGCTGGGTTATTCTCTAGGAAAAGAAGAATTTGCACCTGAATATCTGGGGTATTTGAATAACAAAAGCAATACACCAACGAATGCTTTAATGATAGTAGGTTTCATCGCAATAACAGTGCTTTTAATAAGCTTCTTTTTTCATATTCGCGTAGATCAATTAGTGCTAATCCCTAATTCATTAGGAATTGTTACATATATTGTAGGTACTGCAGCGGGAATAAAGCTAATCAAGAATAGACTAGGAAAGATTTTTTCTGTAACAGCATTCACATGTTGCGTAATGGTATATCCGTTTATTGGTGATGTAATTGCCATTCCGATTGTAGTTGTATTGATGTGTTTGGTGTATATATATCAAAAAGAAAAGGTAGTAAATACACGCTATATAAATAAGAAGAAATAGAATAGGAAAGGAGTGAAAGTAATACTATTTAAAATACCTGCACAAAAGTCGGAATATTTCAAGATGTTGAAATTTAAGTGATTCATATATAATTAGCTAATGAATGCATTATTGTAACTATCTGTAAAAACAGGAGGCTATAAAATGAATCAAATGATCAATCATCCAACGCGATGGGATTTGGAAAGGTTATATCCTGAAACAAAAGATCCTACGTTTTCTACAGAAATAGAGATAATCGAACAATTAATAGGAACATATAAAGAAAATAGCGACCCAGCAATCCTCTCAAGAATTATACAAAGAATTGAAAAGGCAGAGTATTACTTTTATTGTCTTTCTGCTGAACACGCAGATGAATTTACAGCTGCTTTACCTCATACAAAAATAAATAAGTTGAAAACAGAGGTTCGTTTATTACTACAAGAATCGAATCATGAAAAAAGTAACTTCTTCGAAAATCAAAATATCAACTTTATAGAAAATGAATTAAAAGCTTGGGAAGACATGTACATACAATTACGAAATAGATTAGAAGTACATCATAATAACGAGATATTATCATTTGGAAAAGCAAATTATCTTGCGATGAATGGTGAAACTCATCATGAAAGATTAGCGGTATTTTCTTCTCTTACAGAGGCATTGGAAAAGGAGAAAACAGTATTTGCTAGCGTACTTAATCAAATAGGTAGATTGCGTAACCTAAAAAGTAACCTGTTACAAGAAAAGGAGGTATTGTCACAATCGCTTCAAGCAAACGGTATTTCTAAAAATGCATTATTGGAAATGTGGAATGCTATTGAAGGGAATCTTGAAAAGTTATCGAGTGTTATAGCGTTTCATAAAAGAAGTAAGGAGACGTTTACTTGGCATGATTTGATGACATTGGAAGAAAATAATCAGGTTCAAATTCCGTTTTCAATAGCAGTAGAAAATATATATGAGGCCTTAAAGGATATCGATGAAGAACTAGCTCAATTTGCACAGCACGCTATTATGAATGGTTGGGTTGATGCTGAGCCAAGAGATAATAAGCCACCTAGTGGATTTTGCGCTCCTTTTTTAAGTGAAGGAGAATCTCGAATTTCATTACGGTATGATGAAACAATTGATAGTGTAAGAATATTAGCTCATGAATTAGGGCATGCATGGCATTTTTATGTAATGAGCAATGAGCAGTCTACTGCTTTTTTAGATGACTACCTTCCAATGTGTATGGCAGAATCAGCATCTATTTTCTTTGAGATGGTACTTGTAGATTACTTAGTTAAAATAGCAGAAAGTGAAGAACTGAGAAAATCATTGCTTAGCTGGAAAATCAGAAATAGCTTTAATTATGTAATGGCCATTCGAGCTTCATTTCAATTTGAGCAAACATTTTATGAAGAAAGTCAAAAGGGACATTTAAGTGCGGATGAATTAGAGAGATTATCTATACTTTCACAAAAAGCAGCTTATGGAAATTCTTTAACAGAATATCAACCTTTTGTTTGGATGAAATATGGTCAATTTTATACAGCGAGTGTTCCTTTTTACAATTATCCATATACATTTGGTTATCTACTAAGTTTAGGATTATTAGAAATTGCAAAACAAGATGGTAGTGAGTTTCATTCTAAATACAAAAAATTCTTGTGTGAGACTGGAAAACGCCCAGTCGAAGAGTTGGTGAAACAATACTTTCACATCGACCTTGCTGATAATGAGTTTTGGGAGAAAGCATTACTTCAAATAAATAAGGATATTGATGAGTATTTACAGTTTGTACAAGAGGAAGTTTAAGTCATTTATTATAAGAGAACACATAGGGGAAGTGTATGTAAGAAATGGAACAACAGTACATAAAAGGCATACCATTTTGTAGCTTAGAGTATAAGAGAGTAATAGATTTATTAAAAAATTGGTTATCTGAAAAGGAAAATAAACCAAAGTTTATTGTTACGGCAAATCCCGAAATTGTAATGTCTGCTAAAGAAACTTCAGCTGAATCTGTACGTTTTAAAAAGATTTTGTTATCAGCGGACTTAATAACAGCAGATGGAATAGGCGTGATACTCGGTTCAAAAATTTTAAAAGGAACATTGAAAGAGCGTGTTACCGGTGCAGATTTAACTCATGATTTAATAGAGTATTGTAATCAAGAGGGATACCGGGTATTTCTTTTTGGTGCTGCACCAGAAAATAATGAGAAAGCGTTAGAGAATTTAAACATACGTTTTCCACATGTTACTTTTGAAGGACAACATGGCTTTGTCAAAAATGAGCAAATAGAAGAAATCAAACTTCGAATTCAAAAATTTGAACCACACTTACTATTGGTAGGGTTAGGATCTCCTAAGCAAGAGGTATTCATCTATGAAAATCTTCAAGAATTAAACGTACCTTTATCTATTGGTATTGGAGGTATGATTGATATTTTATCCGGCACGGTAAAACGGGCTCCGAAACTAATGAGGGATACTGGTACAGAATGGTTATATAGGTTAGTAACACAGCCTAAAAGAATAAAACGACAGTTAATACTTCCGAAATTTTTAGTATCGGTTATGGCTGAGAGAGTCAGAAAAAGCGTGCAGTAACTGTTAAAAGAAAGTAAAGAAGAAGGATTTCATTTTCTTCTGAAATTAGTAAATGAATACAAAAGCAAAACGAACACATTTAGTAAGGTAGGGGAAGGCTTATATGGTGTTTTTCAAGGCGATGCTCTAATTGGGGTACAGCCGAGATACGTGTGAAAATAGGTCGTAGTCTTACTTTTATTTCCAACTATGACCTATTGAGCTTATAGAGGGATTGTTTCTTCTATTGGGTGAGAGATTTTTTGTAAATCAATTACATAATCCCCAAAGCGTTTGTGACTGCTAAACCAATTCTTCTTGACGGTTCCATCCTTCTACCTCGAAAAAAAAAGAGTCCTATTAATTTAGGACTCTCACACTAATTTCACAGAAACCATTTAAAGAATTCAATTGACTTTTTTATATTCATAAATTGATAATATTAAACCTACTACGAAAATAAAGGAAATACTACAAACACCAATAGGATAATTAATAAAAGTTCTTCCGATTCCGTCATGAGGACTGAATATTAGTGGTACTATCCAGGGATACAATACGTTTCCAGGTACATTAACTAAAATTAAATTCAAAAATAAAACTATACACATCAACAAGACTACTGAAAGAAAGTTTTTCCACTTAATTGCAAAAAAAGATGCTATAGGTATTAAACAAAAATGCATAATTGCCATTAATGAAACTATTTTAAGCTGTTGAATAAATAAACCATATGTAAAAGGAAGGTCAGTAATTAACGTACCTAGACAGAAAGGAAGAAAGAGCAGTATAACCATTGTAAAAACAATAAAGCTAAATACAATTAGCAATTTACCACAATAAAATTTTAATTTAGGAATAGGACTTGTAAATAAAATAATATTTGTTCCTTCTTGATATTCTCTAGAAAATATATATCCTCCAAAAATATAAAAAATAGCAGTACCTGTCATAATGTTAAAAAACATATAAATTGTCTTATAGTATTCGCCCCAACCTGTTTCAGTAATAGAATATTTAGGATTAAAGGCGTAAATAAAAAATACAAGTACTATAGGAATCAATTGCAACACGGTAGTAATATATATTAATTTAGAACCTTTGAATTTAATAAGTTCAGATTTTATTATAGATTGCATCGATTAATCCCTCCTGTTATTTGCATGAAATAATCCTCTAATGTTTGTTTTACGGTTACAATTTCATAAACATCGACTCCTGCATAATTTAATAATTTATTTAATTCTGCAGTATTTCCTTCAAAATGATTTATCAAAATATCTGTATTAGAAAATTGATAATCTAAATCTTTTATGTTTTCTTTTAAAATCTCAACACACTTATTAATATTGTTAACTTTAATCCTTACATATTTTTCGAATTTATCCTCTAATTTATCCATAGAACTTTCTTCTAAGAGTTTCCCCTTGTGTATAATTCCAATTTTATTTGCTAATTGTTGTACTTCACTAAGTATATGACTAGATACTAAAATTGTTTTTTGATGTTCTCTAGCTAATTCAGTGAGTAGTTCTCGTATTTCTTTAATTCCAGTTGGATCTAAGCCATTTGTTGGTTCATCTAATAATAATACATCTGGATTATGTAACAATGAACGAGCAATCCCTAATCGCTGTTTCATTCCTAAAGAGAAATTCTTTACTTTTTGATGCTGGACGTTTTGCAAATTAACTATATTTAAAACACGGTCGATGGCCTTAGAATCTTTAACTCCCATGTAATTACTACTAATTTTCAAATTATCATTTGCACTTAAATTCCCATAAAAACCTGGATATTCTATAATAGATCCGATATTCCCAAAAAAGGAACGATTATTAATATCTAGCTTATTTCCAAATATATATATGTCCCCACTTGTTGGTTTTAATAGACCCATAATCATCCTAATTGTTGTTGTTTTTCCAGCACCATTCTCACCTAATAAACCATAAACTTCACCTTTTTTTATTTGCAATGATATGGAATCGACTACGGTTTTTGAGTCATAAATTTTTATTAAGTTAGATGTTTCTAGTACATATTTCATAGTATTCCTCCCTGTTGCATTTGTAATTTACTACTAATAACTTACCAAATGAAAACAAAACATACCATAATTTTCAAAAATGTAAAAAATCGTCACTTTTGTAGTCATTTAATTAACATATCTCAGCTGTACCCCTATACCGTACCAAAAGCTGTACCTTTTGGAATGAAAAAGATGTATCTCAAAAATGGCTGTGCAACAATCTCTTGCTAAGGATAGCGCCACGTGCTCATCAACCTAAAATTATTTAAAAGCATACCAAATAAATCCTAACGGCTTTCCCTTTTTAATTAAGCTCCATGATCATGCGATATTGAATTGGAGAGTATATAGTGTAATTAGAAAAAAGAAAAAGGCAACACTGATAAAAACAGGTTGCCTTTTTCTATATATTCAATTAAATTATATCATTATTTTTTACAAATTTTCAGACTTTGTTTTTTTTATTTTATTGGTAAACTTATGCTTAGCATTAATTGGAGGGAGATATATGATAGATTATAGAATAATTTCAAGAGAAAACTATTCAAATAAGATTGGGGAACTTGTAACGATGCTTGAACATACAAGAGATGTTACATTGAGTGAAATCTCCAATTTAAGCCAAAGTGATTTAGATTTCTTATCAAACGGTAGTTCAAACACTATTGGTTCTCTTTTATCACATATTGCGGCGATAGAGTTTGTTCATCAAGTTATCTCATTTGAAAAAAGAGATTTAACTGAAAATGAATATCTAAAGTGGCGAATTTCTTTAGAACTTGGAGACAAAGCAAGAGAAGTAATAAAAAAACAATCTTTAGATTATTATTTGAATGAATTATCACAAGTTAGAGAAAATACACTAACATATCTGAAGTCGAAACAAGATAGCTGGTTGTTCGAGGAAGACAAGTGGGGTAATGGTGTGCCTTATAATAATTACTACTTGTGGTTTCATGTTATGGAAGACGAAATTAATCATCGTGGACAAATAAGAACAATTAAGCGATTGATGGGAAATAATAAATAAATAAATCTTATTCAGCTAAAGGATGCTTTACTTGAGAAAGTCACTAGAAGAGTTGAATGATAACTAAAGGAATTGACTATTTTAAACTGAAATTAGTTTAACCTTGAAGAATAGTAGTGTGAATATTCATTCTGTATAAGGTGAGGGCAGAATTCTTTTCATATTTATGATGAAATAAAAGTGAAATTATAAATTCTGAACGGGTAATAATATTATAAAAGTTTCGGAGGGGAAAACGGTAAAAGGGAATAAAAAGGAGATACACATAAACGACAAAGTGATTCGTTATACACATATAGAGAAAGGTTCCAAAACGATTTGCTTTATGTTTTCAGGTTCAGGTTACAATTACGATAAACCCTTGTTTTATTATTCGACGATGGTAATGCTCCAAAACAAAATCGATGTTGTACATATCCATTACTCCTATGATGAACAGATAATGAAAAATAATATAGAAGAAATAACTAAAATAATGATGGAGGATATTAATCCTGTAATTTTTGAAGTGTTAAAAAATGGGCAATACAACAATTCGATGTTTTTAGGAAAATCACTCGGAACAATCCTAATTGCGAATGACTTAATGAAGAGAGAGGAATACTTACAGTCAAAAATGATATTACTTACCCCTCTAATGACGTTTGATGCGATTTTAGACTCAATCTTGAATAGTCATCAGGAAGGGTTTTTAGTTATAGGGGACAAAGATCACCAATACAATTCAAATCAAATTGACCAATTAAGTAAAACGAATTTAAAGATTGATGTTGTCAAAAATGCAAACCATTCTTTAAATGTTGGGGAATTTGAAACAGCAAATTCAATTTTAGCTTTATCAAGGGTAATGGAAAAACTCCAAGAAACCGTTAGGACAAATTAGTGATAAACGGATATTATCAAAAGCTCACCAATTTGGGTGCTAATTTAATTGCTAAAATAAATACAAAATAGGTGTTAATTGCACCTATTTTTAAATGGTTATATTGTAAATAATTATATAGCAAAGCAAGAACATAAAAGAGTCGATTCCTTAGCGTATAGTGAAGTGCACCCCGATTGTTAGACGCAGTCTAACAATCGGGGTGCACTTCATAGGTAATCGGCTTTTTGTTAATCGTGAGGTAGATATTTTTAGCTGAAAAACTAATAATGGAAATATAATACAGATTATGACCCGTTTTTACACGTATCTCGGCTGAACCCCTAATTGGAATTGGTGGATTAAATCAATATCCATATACGAAAACTGAAACGATTGGACGGTTAAGAAGGTTTTATATTTCCAAAGCATATCGAAGGAAAGGGCTAGGAAACTTATTATTAAAGAGGATACTATCTGATGCAAGAGAACATTTTCAAATTGTCGTTCTATATACAGACACAGAACGAGCTAGTCCATTTTACACTTCAAATGGATTTCTGAAAAGTGAAGAATATAAAGGATCAACCCATTATGTAAAATTATAAAAAAGATTCCATAGACGATGTTTTATGGAATCTTTCTCTTTCTATTAGTGATTATGATGATGTAACTTTCAAATGCTTTAATAAATTTTCAGGATGACCTTGTACATAATAAAAGTGTGGATTATTTTCATCATCATAAATCATGATATATGGCTTTTCGTTAAGCGGAAGGAGTACAAGAACTTCATCTATCGTTGTATGTATCCATTGATTTGTGATGACTACAGGTTTAGATAAAGGGATTTTCACTATATGTCCAGTTTTAGGGACAACATTTAGATTTTTAAATGCTCCGGTAATTGATTTTGCATATTGTATCGCCTCTTTTTGAATTTCTGTGTCTAGAGATTGCTTTTGCACGACCATTTCCTTTTGACAATCAAATACTTCAATTTGTTTATTTGTTTCTGCGAAAACATTTGCTGATAATAAAAACGAAAACAGAAAAACGAATCCTATTTTTTTAAACATGGAACAACACCTCATATTTACTATACCCTCAAACCCTATAAATATTTTTTGTCACATTCGTGTAACAAAAAAGTTGTATCATAACAAAGTAAAATAGGAAATTCATTTTACTTTGTTATGAAAATGATTACAATTTATAAGGCGCATATAGATATTTAATGGAGGAAGGTACGAGTGAGAGTATTAATCGCAGATGATGAGCAGGATATGCTTAAAATTTTAAAAGCTTATTTTGAGAAAGAAGGGTTCCAAGTTCTTTTAGCAAAGGATGGAGAAGAAGCACTTGAAATATTTTATGAAGTGAAAATTGATTTAGCAATTTTAGACTGGATGATGCCAAAAAGGAATGGAATCACTGTATGCCAGGAAATAAAAAAGAACTCGAGTGTGAAAGTATTGATGCTTACTGCTAAAAGTGAAAATGAAGATGAACTTGTGGCCTTACAAAGCGGGGCGGATGAATATGTGAAAAAGCCATTTCATCCGGGGATTTTACTTACAAGAGCTAAAAAACTACTGAATCAAGATGAAGTCATACAAGTTCAAAATCTAAAAATAGATTTGATAAAGAATAAAGTATATAAAAGTGATAAAGAATTAGAAATTACAAAAACAGAGTTAGAATTAATTAAATGTTTTTTAAATCATAAAGGTACAATATTAACACGTGAAAAGTTACTAGATATTGTATGGGGATTTGATTATTTTGGAGATGAGCGAACAGTGGATACACATGTTAGACGATTGCGAAAAAAAATAGGGGAAGATATTATTAAAACGCACCGTGGTTTAGGTTACAGTTTGGAGGATGAACGTGAATAAGCTTGGTAAAAAACTTTTTGTTAGTATATCGTTAACAATCGTTCTTATATTTACTATTTCATTATTGTTAATGAACTATTTTTTACCGAAATATAATATATACAAAACACGAGAAAAGTTAAATATCATTACAGATCAAATCCAGTCTTCGTCTGTTGAACACTTAACAGCTACTATAAATCAAATTGAGAATGAGAATAACGTAACAATTGTGTATACTCCTATAAAAAATACAGAGGATGAAATTAATGAATCGTTACGCTCTGGGCTTATAAAAAAAAGAGTAACATTGAACAAGTTTTGGATTACAAAAGAAGACGTAATGAAAGTAAAAACTTCTGGACAAGCAAATAAATTATATGATCAAGAGAAGCTAAAAGCGAGCTTTTTTGCGAAATTTATTTCGAAAAATGAAATGTTAATCTTAGTAGGAGTATCTATTGCACACTCGAATGAACTAATCGAGACACTTAATACATTTAATATATATATTTTTGGTTTTTCAATATTTCTTGTCATTGTACTTGTTTGGATATTATCAAAAACGATTACAACACCGTTGAAAGAATTAAGCGATGTTGCAGAAGATATTTCCAATCTAGAATTTAAGAAAGCAAAAGTGAAAACAAACGATGAAATTGGCGATTTAGCCAATAGTATTAATGTTATGAGTGATAAATTATATGAAGCTCATCAAGATTTAACGAATAGAAATGAACATTTAAAACGGTTTATGGGGGACATTACTCATGAATTAAAGACCCCCATCGCTTTAGTCAAAGCATATTCTATGGGGATTAAAGACGGTCTCGATGATGGGACATATTTAGATACAATTATTAAACAAACTGATCAAATTTCAAATTTAATAGAAGAGTTATTACGTTTTTCAAAATTAGAAAGAGACTTGTTACAAAAAGAAGAAGTGCAGATAGAACCCCTTATTAAAAGTATAATTGATAAACATGAAATTGAGTTCCACGCAAAAGGTATACATTTACAAATAGATTGTCGTGCGAGAGATGCTAGTGTTTATGTAGATTTGGATAAAATGAAAATGGTATGTAATAATTTAATTTCAAATGCAATCAAATATACAACAAATCAAAATATCAAGATTGTATTGGAAGAGAGAAAAGATTATGTATATTTTAGTATCCAAAATGGAATTGCTCCTGAAGTAAGTACAGATATCGAAAAAATTTGGGAACCATTTTATGTATTAGAAGCTTCACGTAATAAAGAAATATCAGGAACTGGATTAGGATTAGCCATTGTAAAGAGTATTTTAGAACGACATGGTTTTGAGTATGGTGTCTCCATTATAAAAGAGGAAATACAATTTTATATGTATATGGAAAAGAGCTTACGAAAGTTAAACATACGATAATTTGAAGAGGATACCATGTCCAATATAAATTAATTTAGAAAACAACCTATATTAAACAAGTCATTATCCTGACCAATAAACAATACTATAAAGAGAAAAATATAATGGGGGTGGAGTCATGGGAGTTGTTAACGCTACAGATGCAGATATTGCACTTTTAGCAAGATTACTCAGAGCAGAAGCCGAAGGAGAAGGAACTCAGGGTATGTTACTCGTCGGAAATGTAGGAATTAACCGACTAAGAGCAAATTGTTCTGACTTTAAGAACCTTCGTACCATTAGACAAATGATTTTCCAAGAACATGCATTTGAAGCTGTTACGCATGGATATTTCTATCAAAGAGCAAGAGAAAGTGAAAAACGTTTAGCTCGTCGAGTTATCAATGGAGAGAGGTACTGGCCTGGAAAATTTAGTTTGTGGTATTTTAGGCCACCAGGCGATTGTCCTCAACAATGGTATAATCAGCCTTTTGTAGGACGCTATAAAAAACACTGTTTTTTTCAACCAACAGCCGAAACCTGTGAACAAGTTTATAACACATTTTAAACACTGATAAAAAAGTCTGTGATTACAGAAAAACCAATCCAAAAATGAACTGTACCTTATAAAGTGGACAGTTTAATAAAAAGACCTTTAGAAATTAAGCACTTAAAAGATGGTTCCGGTATTGTACCGGAACCATCTTTTTGAGTGCCCACGATTCGGGGTACAGTTCAGATAACCTTCGTAAGCTCTTTTTATTTTTTAAAATTGTATTCTGTCAAATAGATGTCACATGAACATTTTATAGTATAGGTATACAAGGATTGAGCATAAACGATATAGGAGATATGAATCTATGAAACAATTATTAAAATATATAGTAGTAATTTGCACGTTGACGCTTTTATGTTATGCAGCTTATATGAAGTATGAAAAACAAAAAGAAATTGAAAATAATAAATTAGTAATTACTGAAATCTCGAAGCAGTACGGTATACCAGACTGGATTCCACTTGCAATTGCTGATCATGAAACAAAATTTAATCGAAAAGCTGTTGGAGATAAAGGGACATCTTTTGGGCTATTTCAATTACATCGGGGCGGATTAGCACCTGCACAATTATCAGAAGAGAACTTAAAAGATGCAAAAACGAATGCAACAATAGCAATCTCATATATGGTGAGTTCCTATAAACGTGGAGTAAACAAAGGATTAACAGAATTAGCTCTTTTAAAATATGTTGCTAATACATCGGGATGGCCTGGAAATTTAGGAGAAGATTGGACAAATAATAATACGAAATATAATGTTGGGTTAGAGAAATCTTATAAGCTATACAAGAAAGGTTAAAATATTACAAATTTATCAAGTTTTCACCTCTTTATAAACTGAATTTTCTGTTATTTTGTTGTATAGTGAAAGAAGTGGTAGAAGAATATAAAGGGGGAAGGAATTTGAGGAAAAAACAGTTTGTAATTGCGCTTTCAGCAATGTTTTCTCTAACACTTACATCTGGCATATCTAGTATTACGGTACATGCAGAGCAGAAAGAAGAGAATTCAAAGAAATTTACTTTACCGCTAAATGGCAAAGTGCCAGAAACGTTAGCTCAATCGACAAAGATTGAGTTGGAAAATGGAATGACGAAGCCTATTTATTCAATTGATGAGGCGATTGTAGAAAATTTATTTGTAGAAACTGAGATTGATAGTGACCGAGATGGGAAAAAGGATCGTGTATCAATAAAGGTAATGCGACCGAAAACAGAACCGGGTGTGAAAGTTCCTGTTATTTATGAAATGAGTCCTTATCGTTCAGGGATAAAGGATGTACCAGTTTATAATGTAGATGAAGAATTACATCCTACCGGAGGCAAACCTTATGCAGGGCCAGCTAACCTCGGCTCATATGGAAACTACTATGTTCCTCGTGGATATGCTGTTATTTTAGGAGAAAGCATTGGTACTGGGAAATCAGATGGATGTCCAACAACTGGTGACGAACAAGAAATTATCGGTACAAAATCTGTTATTGATTGGGTAAATGGAAGAGCAAAAGCATTCACAGAATATGGTGAGGAAATACAGGCGGATTGGTCTACAGGAAATGTCGGGATGACAGGTGCTTCATATAATGGCACATTGCCGAACGCTGTTGCAACAACAGGAGTTGAAGGGTTAAAAACAATTATTCCTATTGCCGCGATTAGCAGTTGGTATGATTATTACCGTGCAAATGGGGCAGTTGTTGCACCAGGTGGTTATCAAGGTGAAGATACAGATAATATGGCCGAAGCAGTATTAACGAGAAAAAATCCTGAAGTTTGTCAAAAAATCATTAAAGAGCTTACTGATGGGCAGGACCGAAAAACAGGAGATTATAATGATTTTTGGGACAAGCGTAACTACGTGAAGGATGCAAAAAATATAAAGGCAAGTGTATTTGTTGTACATGGTTTAAACGATTGGAATGTAAAAACAAAACAGTTTTCACAATGGTGGGAAGCTTTAGGAGAAAATAATGTGCCACGTAAAATGTGGTTACATCAAGGAGGGCATGGGGGAACATCTAGTAATAACTGGCAGCAAACACAAAATAAATGGTTTGATTATTGGTTATACGGAATTGAAAATGGAATTATGAATGAACCGATGGTAGATGTACAGCGAGAAAATAAAACGTGGCAAAAATTAAAAAATTGGCCAGACCCTGCAGCAGCTCCGTCTAAAATACGTATGCTTTTAAGTAATAAAGCAGTAGATTTACCGCTTCGAATGGGTGCGGTACAACAAGTGTCTTCACTGTTAGATGATGCAAAAATTAAATCGAATCAATTACTAACAAATCCAGAATTAGAATCACCAAATCGGTTAGTATATGTAATGCCTAAGCTCGAAAAAGAAATGAGAATGAGTGGTACACCAAAAATTTCATTTAAGGGGAGTATTGATCGTCCAGTTTCAAATTTAACCGCATTACTTGTTGATTATGGTGGTGAGAAACCAGAAATTGTGACGAGAGGATGGATGGATCCACAAAACTTGAATGGAAAAGAAGAGTCAACACCAATTATACCAGGAAAAGATTACACATTTACATGGGACATGCAGCCGGATGATTATGTATTCCAAGCCGGCCATCAAATCGGAGTCGTATTAATTGCAAGTGACTATGACTATACGATTCGTCCAAAAGCAGGGACGAAACTTACAGTAAAATTAAGTGAATTAACACTGCCAATTGTAAAATAGAAGGAAGCCTCCGAATGTGGAGGCTTTTTTTGTGCTGAAAAAAGGGGATGGATTCTAACATCAAATTGCCGAAAGGATGTTAGAAAGGGAATGAAAGAAGCGAAGAGAGTATTTCTAACTAGAAGGATACCCTACATTCTTAGTATAAGTATTATGTTATTTTGAAATAACAATAGATTTATTATATAATATTTTCGTATTAATAATGGGGAATAGTAATTTTTAAAATAAGGAGAATGTAATATCCTATGAAAGATGTAGATTTTATACTAGAAAGTGACGAAACATTAAAGCCATCTGAACGATTAGTATTATTACTATTAGAAAAACATAGAATTCTATATACAAATGATCTGCTAGCACTATCTAATTTATCATATAAAACATTAACGGATTCATTAACTGAACTCGTAGTAAAATCATATGTATTAAAAGAGACGGGGAAGGGAAGAAGGCAAAATTGCTATAGGCTAATGTAAAAGTTATTGTATCTATAAAAGAATATAAAAATCATTTTTCAAATAAAATACAAAAAACATTTTCGTATTTTATTTGAAAAAACAATCATTAGTAGGTACCTACTAATGATTGTTTTTATATTAAAACTAATTAATCATTTTCGCATTTTCAAAAAGATATTCGAAATAAAAAATAAAATGTAATAAAGTCACTACAGTACGGAGTTTTTTATTTCTATATATATGTGGTGGTTTATTTTATAGAAAGATACAAAAATATATTTTTGATTAAACCCAAAACAGTTCATTCTAAAAATGAATTATTTTTTTATTTGGTAACAAAGTAATGAAAATGAGGTTTAACATTAATAATATTATTATGTAAACTATAACAGGTTGAAAAGGAATTCTTCATGTTTCATAGAATTATTTCATAGTTAAAAAATGAAATAATTCTATGAAAGAGGGGGATAAAGATGAATCCAATTGTAGCAATTACAAATGCTGTAATGGATGGAGAACAAATGTAAAGTTTGTTGATGAAGGACATAGTATTACTTCTGGAGGAATTTCGTCCGGAATTAATATGTCATTTCATGTAGTGAAAAATTTATTAGGGGTAGAAATTGCAGAAGCAATAGCAAAAAGAATGGAGTATGATATTGAGTTGTGCAATTAGTTGAATATGAAAGTCTTATTTATGTAGTGGGATAAAAAAGATCAGTAACAATGAATTGTTACTGATCTTTTTTTGTTTAAAGCTTTCGTATATATGTTAATTCTTCTTCTAATAGAAGTGGTTGTACAGAAGCAGCGGCATTTTCGGCTGCTTGATTAGCTGTTTTTGCTCCGGGAATAGCAACAGATACAGCAGGATGCGAGAGTACATAACGAAGGGCCAACTGCCCCAAAGTTTGTTTAGGGTTTGAAAGGGATCTCAATTGTTCAACCTTTCGTAAATCATCTTGAAACCATGTTTCTTTTGGCCAATCTTGTCGTAAATCACCATCAGGGAATGTTGTTTGATCAGTAAATTTTCCTGTTAATATTCCCATTTTTAATGGTCCACGAATGACAGCTCCTAAGTTTTTCTCTTGTAAGTAAGGTAAAATATCATTTTCAGGTTCTCGGTTAAGTATGCTGTAGTCAATTTGTATAACATCAATCTGCCCGTCTTTATTAAAATTTTTAATATATTGTAAATCATGCGTAGAAACACCAACTGCTCTTACTTTTCCATCTCTTTTTAAAATTTCAAATGCGCGAAGGAACGCTTCGGTTTCCTCTTTTTTATCCCACCAAATATGACAAAAATAAACATCAATGTAATCTGTTTGCAGGCGAAGTAAGCTAGTTTCAAATACTGCAATTACTTTTGCTGCTGTATCGTAGACAGGTTCCCCATCAGGATCATAGTGATGACCAATTAAACCTCCCTTTGTGGAAAGGATGATATCATTACGATGTTCTTTGATTGCTTGTGCCACTAATTTTTCACTATGACCTAAACCATATACATCAGCGGTATCAATAAAATTTACTCCGCATTCAATTGCTTTTTTCATTGCAGAGATAGAATGTTTGTCATTTACAGGACCCCATTCATCGCCACCAATTGCCCAAGCGCCAAATCCAATTTCAGAAACGGTTAAACTGGTTTTTCCTAATGCGCGGTATTTCATTTGTTTACCTCCTTAATAAAAGGAATCCCTAATAAATTATTCACTGAAAAAGCGAATGTGTTTGTGAGATCTTTTTGCTTAGCTTAAAAACATAAAACACTAATATATAGCACAAAAAATAAAATTTTCATCTGAAATATAGAGATGTCGTCGAAAGCTATCTCTAATTGGTTAATTTATGAGATTTTTTTATGGAGGAGCTTATTTTACGAGAAGAGAATTTAGGTTAGTAAGAAAGTATGCCTGTGGTAGTGAAATAAAATGGGTTAGGGGGATTTAAAAAATGAGGAAACTCAAGAAAGTAAATGTTCCTAATACACCACAATATCAAACACAGTCTAATGAATACCGAGTTATAAATAAGAGAAAAGTACGGCGATTTGTTTTAGTTTTTATTTTTATTCTTTCGGCCACTTTTTATATTCAATATATCCTTACTAAGCAACAAGAAATGATTGTAGAAAAGCGAGATGCGATTAAAAATCAGCAAAAGCAATTACTTTCTTTAGAAAAAGATTCGCGTTATTTAAAGAGTAAAGTTGAAAATTTGACAGATAATGAAGAAGAAATTTTAAAGTTTGCGAGGAAAGAGTATCAATTCTCTAAGCCGAATGAAACTATATTTGTACTACCTAAGTAGATATGCAGTAATGAAAAGGAAACATCTGTTAAAAAACAGTTAGCAAATTAGCTAACTGTTTTTTTATACTAAATATTTTTATTCGTTCTTTGTAGGCAGTAATACTTTCTTATCAAAAGAAATGAGCTTGGAGGAAAAAGAAAAACTCCAGTGGTTAAAGTCTCACTTTATAAAAAGATATGTCATAACTGAGAATCTGTATAGATGGTATAATTCTCAAAAAAGGAGAGGGTAATATGAAAAAAGCAGACTTTATATATGAATTAGAGAAACGGATTGAAAGTATAAACGGAGACGTAAGTATCATGATACAAGGGGAAATTATGTATCGGTACAATGAACAATTGGTGCATCCATCAGCTAGCCTTATTAAGTTACCTATTCTTTCATGTGCTATAGAAAACATGAAGGATGGAACCTTAAATCCATATGAATTAATTCCTATTTCATCCCTCGAAAAGACTGGAGGAAGTGGCATTGTTGCTGCATTACATACACCAAATGTAACGATACAAGATCTCATTACGTTGATGATTACAGTTTCTGATAACACTGCGACAAATTGGCTTATAAATAAGTTGAAAATAAATGATATTCAAAAACATATTGATTCACTGCAGCTAAATGGAACGAAACTACAACGATATATGATGCAAACACCTAAAGAAACGGGAAAGGATAATTTCACAACAGCTGAAGATATTATATCTCTTCTAAAGCATTATGATAACGATGAACAATTTTATTACCCACTTGAAAAACAACAATTAACTCATAAATTATGTGGGAATTTAGAGGGGATTGAAGGACTTTCCATAGCAAACAAAACAGGAGAACTGCAAACTGTTACACATGATGCTGCACGACTAAACATAAATAACAAAACGGTATATGTAGCTTGTTTTAAG
>NZ_CM000745.1:2344558-2377452 GCF_000161455.1 Bacillus pseudomycoides DSM 12442 | reverse complement strand
ATTGGACATTTAATTGTACAATATTTACTAAAATAAATATTGTTAAAATTCTGTCAATTATATATAATATACAGTAAGCGGATACATTTCTTAATTAACGATGAGTCTACAGCTTATTCGCCTGTTAAGAAAACCGTTATCCTTGTATAAGAAAGGAAGATTTATGTGTACGCTTCTAATACGATTTATATCGTAGGGGACGCAAAAGCACCTCAAAACAATCCAATTACAGAAAAATTTAAAAGCTATTTTGTTGCATTTGTTGTTGAAAAAGATACAGGGAAAATTGTAGATGCGGATTGTTCAGCAACCATTTCATTAACTGCTCAATTTGTAAAACATTTATTTCTACATAGAAATATGAATGATCCACAATTAGTAGAAGAAATTAAAAACCGTTATTTCGGATCATCTCAAAAAGCATTGCTTGTAGCATTAAAAGATGCACAAAAAAAATATAATCAAATTGCTGCTTTGTCTACACATTCATAGACAAAATCCAGCCATAAGATTCATTCTTATGGCTGGATTTTTTTATTGGACAGAAAGGATGAATAGAAATGAAAATCATGGATCTAACAGTAAAACGTCGCTATATTAAGCTTCATACACCGTTTAAAACAGCTTTGCGCACTGTAACAGAAATTGAAAGTATTGATGTTTTTATTCACACAGATGAAGGGATTGTAGGAAAAGGGGCTGGGACTGCGACTCCAGTTATTACTGGGGATTTTGCGAGTGGAATGGGAGAAGCTATTTTAGGGCCAATCCGCTCTGTGTTAATCGGGAAAGAATTGCAGCAATTTCAAACGTTGTTGTTACAAATCCAAATGAGCTGTGTAGGCAATACGAGTGCGAAGGCAGCAGTAGATATGGCTGTATATGATGTGTATTGTCAATTTCATAATATCCCATTATATGCGTTATTAGGTGGAAAGAAAGAGATTCAAACAGATATTACAGTAAGTGTTGATGAACCTTTATTAATGGCGAAAGAAGCAAAAAGTCATGTGGAAAAAGGCTTTAACACATTAAAAATTAAAGTTGGTAAATCAACAGAATTGGATTTAGAACGTATTGAAGCGATCAGAAATGTTGTGCCGAAGGATGTAACTTTGCGATTAGATGCAAATCAAGGATGGAGTCCAAAAGAAGCTGTATCGATTATTCGAGAAATGGAAAATAGAAATTTAAATATAGAATTTGTAGAACAGCCCGTTCATGCGAAAGATTGGGAAGGAATGAAATATGTAAAAGATCATGTGCAAACACCAATCATGGCTGATGAAAGTGCTTTCTCGGCGCAAGACGCTTTAAAGCTTGTTCAAGGGCAATACGCCGATTTATTAAATATTAAATTAATGAAATGTGGCGGGATACGGGAAGCATGGAAGATTGCCGATATTGCTGGCGCTGCCGGTGTAAAATGCATGGTTGGTAGCATGATGGAATCATCGCTTTCTGTGGCGGCAATTGCACATGTAGCAGCCGCTCATCCAAATATTCACTACTTTGATCTTGATGCTCCTTTATGGTTAATGGAAGAGCCAAGCGGAATCACATATAACGGACCAAGGGTAAACCTGCATCACGCAGTGAATATAGAATAAAGTTTCGGCAGAAGAGTTGTTTTTGATGTCACACTTTGCTTGAACAGGGAGGCATATTAATAAAAGGAGGATGTGTTTATGAGAAAATCCATTACTTTGCTTTTTAGTTGTTTGTTAGTATTTTCATCTATTTCAGTTGCAAATGCTGAAGAGGTAAAAAGTAATCAAGCGTATGTAGATGTGGCAGCAGCAACATTATGGACTGGGCCAAATTTGCTTCGTCCAATTGATGAACCAAGTGCGATGAATCCAGTTAATCTATGGAAATGGACGAAATCGATGACGCTCGATGAAAAGCTTTGGTTAACAAGTACAAATAAATTAGAAACACAAGCTTTATTGGGGCAAGAAGTAACAATCATTGATCGGCAAGGTGAGTGGGCAAAAGTAGTTGTTCATGGTCAGCCAACGCCAAGAAATGAAGCGGGATATCCAGGATGGGTCCCGGTAAAACAGCTAACCTATAATCAAGAATTTGCAGGGAAAAAGGAACAACCATTTGTTCTTATTACAAAACCGACAGCTATTTTATACATTAATCCATCTGATAAATATAAATCTTTAGAGGTTAGTTATAACACACGGTTACCACTAGTAAGTGAAGATAATATGTCGTTTCGTGTATTATTACCAAACGGACAAAAAGCATGGTTACGGAAAAATGATGGAATGGTTTATAAATCGCAAAATGAAATTCCTGTTCCAACAGGCGACGATTTAGTGAATACTGGGAAGTTATTTTTAGGATTGCCGTATATATGGGCTGGAACAAGTGGTTTTGGTTTTGATTGTTCTGGTTTTACACATACAATTTACAAATCTCATGGTATTACAATCCCGCGTGATTCTGGTCCACAATCAAAAGCAGGTATTGCTGTTGAAAGAGAAAACTTGCAAAAAGGTGATTTGCTGTTTTTTGCTTACAATCAAGGAAAAGGAAGTGTTCACCACGTAGGAATGTATATTGGAGATGGGAAAATGATACATTCTCCAAATGCAGCGAAAACAGTTGAAATTATACCAGTAGATACACCAGGTTACATTGAGGAATATGCAGGTGCACGTCGCTTTTTACCTTAATATGAAAGATTAGTAGAAATTTAAAAAGGGGGTTTTAAAGTGAAAAAGGTTATTCGCTTTTCATTGGTTAGTACGTTACTTCTTTCTTCGTTTTTAGCTGGTTGTGGAAAAGAAAAGTCCACGACAAAACCAAAAGAAGAGAAGAAAGTATTGCAGTTAACAGAAACAGGAGAAATTCCATCATTAAATTCCTTAAAAGTAACAGACGCTGTTTCATTTAACGTATTAAATAATGTAATGGAAGGATTATTTAGACTTTCAAAAAATGATGAGGTCATTCCTGGAATTGCTCAAAAGCATGAGATTAGTAAAGATGGGAAAACATATACATTTCATTTGCGTGATGCGAAATGGTCTAACGGTGATCCTGTAACAGCACATGATTTTGTATATGCTTGGAAGCAACTTGTTAATCCAGAAACGGGCTCTGAATATGCATATATTATGTATGATGTGAAAAATGCAGAAAAGATAAATAAGAAACAAATTGGATTGGATGAATTAGGAGTAAAAGCTCAAGATGATAAAACGTTTACTGTAGAGTTAGAACACCCTGTCCCTTATTTTACAAAATTACTTTGTTTACCATCCTTTTATCCAATTAATGAGAAGTATGCGAAAGAACAAGGAGATAAATATGGTTTAGAAGCAAATAAAACTCTATATAATGGACCATTTACATTATCAGAATGGAAGCATGAAGCAAGTTTTACAATGAAGAAAAACAATCAATATTGGGATAAAAAAGAAGTGAAATTAGATGAAGTAAATTACCAAATTGTTAAAGAAATTTCGACCGTAGTAAATCTATATCAAACAGATAAAATTGATCGTGCTGTTATTTCAACAGAATTTGTTGATAAATATAAAAATGATAAAGAATTGAAACAATATACAGATCCGGTTATGTATTTCTTCCGATTTAATGAAAATGTACCAATTCTAAAAAACAAAAATGCCCGCCTCGCACTTAGCATGGCTTTTGATAAAAAGGGACTTGCGACTTCATTTTTAAACGATGGATCAGTACCTGCAAACTACTATGTTCCAAATGGCTTTTTAAAAGGGCCAGATAAAAAAGATTTCAGGGAAACAACGACAGAGTTTAATAAAACGAATGTGAACAAGGCAAAGGAATTTTGGGAAAAGGCCAAGCAAGAAACAGGAACGAATGAAGTTACGTTAGAAATGTTAAACTATGATTTAGAAAACTTTAAAAAAGTAGGGGAATATATTAAAGAACAATTAGAGAAAAACTTACCAGGATTGACGATAAAAGTGAAACTACAACCGCATTCTCAAAAACTAGCGTTAGAGAAAAAGAAAGAATATGAAATGTCATTATCGCGTTGGTTACCGGATTATCCAGACCCGATGACTTACTTAGAAGTCTTTATTTCAGAAAGTGGTGTCAATAATACTGGTTATGCAAATCCAGAATATGATGCATTAATTAAAAAGACAAAAATGGAATTAGGAAATGACGAAAAGGCACGTTGGAAAGCGATGCAAGATGCAGAGAAAATGCTATTGGATGATGCGGTAATTGCACCGGTGTTCCAGCGCGGATTATCTTATTTACAAAAACCATATGTGAAAGATTTATATATACATCAATTCGGACCCGCGACTAGCTTGAAATGGGCAGATGTGAAAAAATAAAATGAAATATACAAAAAACAGACTGTGCCTAGAGAACAGTCTGTTTTTGTATATAACAATGTTTCATTCTTGAAATTAATAAAAGAGGGAAAAATCATGTTATAATTTACCAGGATTAAAATTAAGATTTTATTGAAGGGGGAAAAGGATATGTCTATTCATGTGAATGTAAAATCAATGAATACGAAAAGACTCTATATGAGAAAACCTCGTTTAGAAGATGTGGATGCTTTCTATCAAATTGTAAAAAACAATGAGGTAGGTAAGTGGCTTGCTATATCTAGAGGTATGTCACCAGAAGAAACTGAACAATATATTGGAAAGTTCATAGCGCATTGGAATGAACATAATTTTGGTGTATGGCTTATATTCAATCCTATCACGAGGGAAATGATGGGACACTGTGGTTTAAGGTATATTGATGGAACAGAAGATTTAGAAATCATGTATCTTCTCGATCCGAAGTTTTGGGGAAAAGGATATGCTACAGAGGCAGCCCATGCATCGATCCAATATGCTTTTCATGATTTGAAAGTCAAAAAATTAACTGCAAGAATTAGAATTGCCAATGAGAAGTCAAAGAATGTTTTAGAAAAGGCTGGATTTAAGTACACACATGATGTGGATTTTGATGGACATCAATTATCATATTATGAGTATAAGAATTTATTCCGATGAAAATTTGAATATTCATACAAATTATCCAGATAGTTTGTAAACATCGTATAGATTTATATACAAGTTTAACTTGTCGAAAGATAAAATCATTACTGAATTTAGAGTGTGAAAGAAATACAAAATCTTGTATAATTAAAATGTTTACTTGGAAACATTTCTTATAATGGATGCGTACATAAGTTGTGATAAGAGGGGGAAATACATGTAAATGATAGATGAATAGAATGGAGCATTTTTACGGAATAAAGGAGAAGAGAAAGAATGATGACGTGTTGTAAGCAAGGGTTAGAATTATTAGTAGACATGCAATATCGAGGTAATAAGAGAATGATTGTAAGTGGTTCTAGTGTAAGGTGGGTAAACAAATGAAGATGAAGCATGCTTTTGGCCCAATCATTTTAGCATGTATAATCTTTATCGTTATATTGCTTATTCCATCTAAATATCTAGTTTCACTTATTAGTAATGAAAAGGTAGAAGATGCGGCGACTTCATTACAAAAAGAAAAATTACAAGGTGTTTTTTTACAACAAAAAATGTTGGAGAATTTGAATTATTTGCCGATGTACGGTTCATCTGAATTTTCCCGAATGGATGCATATCATCCGTCTAACTATTTTAAAGTAAAACCCGAAGGATTTACACCGTTTCTAATAGGAACTGGCGGAACGCAGAGTCTTGCTCATATTTTAAATGTGACTTCCACAATGGATCAATTAGAAGGAAAAAAAGTAGTATTTATTCTTTCACCACAATGGTTTACCAAGCAGGGGGTAAATGAAGGGAACTTTAGTAGTAACTTTTCTAAACAGCAAACATATCATTTTATTTTTAATGATCAAATAAAACCTGAAATGAAAAAGAAAATTGCGAAGCGGTTGCTAGATTTTAATGTTGTCCGCAAAGATTCTATATTAAAAAGCTCACTAGAAGGTATTGTATATAATGATACAACCCATAAGATAAAAGCGGGAGTATTGAAGCCGATTGCTTATATAAACCGAAACATTGCGGATCATAAAGATTTAGTGACATCTATATTCAATATAAAGCCAAAAAAAGAACAAAGAAATATGGAATTACGTTCACTTTCTTGGGAAGAAACAAGAAGGCATGCTGAACAGGTTGGGAAAGTAGAGTCTACATCAAATACATTTGGAATTGAAAATCCATATTACTATAAAAACAAATTTCAAAAGAAATTACATGGATTAAAAGGATATAAGGCAAAAGAATCTTATGATGAATCGCCAGAATATGAAGATTTACAAATTATTTTAGATATTTTTAAGCAAAAGAAAGTTAAACCGCTTTTCATTTCTGTTCCTGTAAATGGACCTTGGTATGATTACGCAGGGTTCCCAAAAGAACGTCGTGATGTTTATTATCAGAAAGTTCGAGAACAAGTTGAGAAAGCTGGATTTCCAGTTGCAGATTTTACTAGTCATGAATATGACAAATACTTTCTAAAAGATACCATTCATTTAGGATGGAAAGGCTGGGTATATGTGGATGAAGCATTACAACAATTTCATGCAGGGAAATAAATTTTAAGATTAAACCAAAAACAGGAACGGCTTTTTAAGCTGCTCCTGTTTTTTAATACAAAGGATTCTGATGTGGACAATTAGGAAATGGATGTATATCTTGAATTTGCCTAAAGTCATAATGTTTCATTGCGAATTGCGCTTGATACAAGTATTCATACAAATAAATATGTCCACCATGCACACCGCATAAAACTCCAGATGTACCCTGACCATTTACGAGAGAAACACCAACGGGCTGACCAATTAAATATTGTACTTTTTGTTGCCAATGCATGTGTATATCTCTCCTTTTAAGATAATATACAAACTTAGAGAAGGAATGGTTGCTTATCCAGTTAATTTTACATAGGAGGATTTTAATACTTATTATCGATTTGGGAAAGAAAGTATGAAATTAAATGATTATTTCTTGGGTCTTGTTCAACATGATTTAAAGCATAAAGAAGAAATTCTGGATCTTTTAGAAGATAAGCATATCAAATTATAAAAGTAATAATAAAAGAAAAATGAAATAAAACATCATACATCTAATTGAATGTATGGCGTTTTATTTCAAATTCATTATCTCGAATGATTCATTTAAACAAGTTTTCTTCGTTTCTTTAGCCATATTTTTAAAGTGAAATACAAAACAATTAGTATTACTCCGCCAATTGCAAACGATGTTACATACGGCCCAGCAACTTCATCGATATTGCCCCAATTTTCTCCTAGCTTTTCACCTAAATAGATAAAGATGATTGACCACGGGATAATCGCAAGCGCTGTAAGGGTAATAAATCGGATAGGTGACATTTTTGTAATGCCGGCAGGGATTGAAATGGCATGACGAACGACTGGAATGAAGCGTGCTGTGAAAATAACACCGGTTCCATAACGATTAAACCATGCTTCTGCAGAATCGATTTGTTTTTTTTGAATGAAAATGTACTTGCCATAACGCTCTAGTACAGGTCTTCCTCCGTAACGCCCAATCCAATAAATAAAGATTTGTGCGATAACACCACCAATAGTACCAAATACAATGGCGCCTATAAATGAGATGTTTCCTGAAGATACTAAATAACCTGCATAAGCGAGAACGATTTCACTTGGAATAATCTCAATCATGAGTCCAAACATTATGCCCCAATAACCTAGTCCTTCTAAAAATAGTAATACAGAATGAATAAAACTACCTAACATGTTGCACCTTCTATATGAAATTTTTTTAGAGTAAGAGAAAAAATATTCCTTACATTTTTAGTATACGGGAAATTATAAAAGAATAGGTGTGGAATTTTATTTTAAAAGATTAACTTCATAAATAATTGTTCGCTCGTCTCAAAAAATGAAACGAGCGAATAGTCTTTACTTCCTTACTTTTAATTTTTCTAATTCTTTTTGTACTGCTTCTTTTAGTTCAATCTCCGTATCGTCTGTATAAGAAATAGGCTTTATTTGATTAAAGTAGTTACTAGCTGAGGCCTCAGCTTCTATTTTTTGAATATAACTTTCTACTCTTGCGAAGCCTTTCACTGCATTTTCTGTATGAAAAGATGCAAGAGTTTCATTGTTTTCTTTCATTGTACGTGCTACATGTAATCTGGAAACAAGTACGAGTTCTTTATATTGTAATTCTTGGTATTCTTTTTGTAGTTTATCAATTTGCTCATATAGGATTGAAGTTTGTTGTTTTACTACATTGTACTGTTCATGATACATTTCTAGTTTTTTCTCATGTGCAATTTTTTCTTGAAGTGCTAATTGTGCCATATCATCTTCATTGCGAGACACCGCAAGCTCAGCCTGACGAAATCTTTTTGCAATAACAACCTCTGTTCCTGTAATAAGAGATTCATATTTTTTTTCTAGAAATAGCTGCTGAGATAAAGCTTGTTGTGCTTTTACCACTTGTTGCTCCGTTTCTCGTATGTATTGTTTTAACATACTTACCGGGTTTTCTAGTTTATTTAAAGCTTCATGGACATCAGCGGTTACAATGTTTTTAATTCTTCTAAAAATACTCATTTTTATTTCTCCTCTTTACGAATTTGTTTTTCCCATTGATCAAGAATATCCGTTTTATTATTTGATATGACTATATAGCTGTCTACTGTATAGTCAGTTGTAGAGTGGAGTGAGCTTTGTTTTCTTTTTTTATAAAGCCAAATTGGAAATACCACGACAACGAAAAGAGGGATCAATGGTAATATACCAATGATAATAAGAAGGATACCAATCCATTTTCTTATTATTTGATCTTCTGCCTTTTTGAGGATAAACCATCCTAAAAGAATGGAGCTTAACTCAATTGTGAAAAGAATAAGGAAAATCCCATCAAATTTTTCTTTATGATGCTTTTCATAATGTTGAAAAGGCTTCTCGTTTTCGAAATTCTCTTGTTTGAGATGATGTCTTTCATCTTTAAGGTAAGAAGCTTGTCCCCTATATTCCTCAGCAAAGGCCTCACGTTTTGCATGATGCCATCTTTCCATCTGCAATCCGCGGGTTCCTAAAAATACTGCCAAAAGGGAGAAGGCAATAATACTTACCCATATAAGCCAACGGAATTTTGTACGCTTCTTTTTTTGTTTCTTCACATTCTCACCTCCTGCCATATAGTTGTGTTTCTTTCATAACTGGAAAAAATGAGATTTGCATAACGATCATAACGTACAAATTTGAAATTTTATTTTAGCTTCACCATCTCCTTTGTGTTTGTATTACTTATAGTAAAGCGTAGAAATTAGAGCCGTGTGAAAGTTTGATGGAGATAGAATGAAAAGTATATTAGAAATTTCTCATCTTGTAAGTGAGCTGTTTTTTTAGTAGATAAAAGAAGAAAAAACTTCAGTTCATAGCCCTAGTATTACAAAGTTTCTTTTAAAAGAGAGAAGAAGAGCGAACAGTGGGAGATTTTCTTTGCTTAATTAATGAAGTAATATTAGATGAAATACAGTATTTTACTACTTTAAAAATTGTTGAAATGGCAGAATTAGTACAATTATCTCTTCTTCCCTTTCAAAATTTAAAGTGGGAAGGAGAGATGAAAGAAGATTTTGTGATCTATAAAGAAAGGTGCGTATTTGGAATTTTAACTGAGAATAAGAATCTTAATATTTTTATGAAGAGAAACTATTATTTTGATGATATTTTAAAGACTTCAAAGTATATTCAAGATGTAGTTCATTTATTGCGGAGAGAGAGTGTATATTACTTGTAATACAAAAGTTCTAAAAAAGAGGAGCGCAAAGCGCTCCTCTTTTTTTATGGCTTTACATCTAAATTTTGTAAAAATAATGTTGCAGAAACATAGCGTTTCGCTAACATTTGTACATATGCCGTATGTACAGAAAGTGTTGCGATAATAATCGCATTACGAATGGCTTCTCGTTGCTCATTGTTGATTTGATCAAACTGACTTGCGATTTTATCTGCTTTTTCTTTTACAATATTTTCAATTGTACGAATGGTATCAGTCGCGTTTAATTGTAAACAACCACCTTGATTCAATTCCTCAAATAAAGAAGAATAAGCGACGTATAAATGAACAGGATTGATTAAATCATCACTTCGATCTGCTGGATCATTTACGATGAGTCTTAACAGCTTACGAATGGATTCAAAATCAAGTGCTGTTTTTAAATCTTCAACAATGAATAATAAAGCTGCTTGTTCGATAGAATATTTTTTTCCTTTTTGTGGTGAACCAATCATTTCTTTTATATCTCGTTTTACCCAGTTTTGCATAGCTGTTACAGAAAAACTGGTATTTTCAATTTGATTACCAAGCGCAACGATCTCATTTAAAGAAAAGCCAATATCTGTATCTTCAATTTTAATGAGCTTTTCAAAAATAGGTGAAAGAGCGGTTGTAATAAAAGCTGTAACACTTTGTCCACATTCAATATCTTTTTTATGTGACTTTGCCCAAGCTTCTTGTAAAATAACGAGAGGCTTTTTTGCATTCCATCCTCTAAGAGAAAGAAGGAGCATTGCCATTTCGTTTCGTGTGAGATGAAATGTTTCCATCTTTTCACCTCCAAAATTATAAAAGTTCTTATGAACTTATAATATGTTTTGTTGCTTGTAAAGTCAATTCTGTTTTTCATTATTTTTCCTGTCATTTTATAAATTGTTAATAAAGTTAAATAAATAACACTTGCTTATTATAGAAAAAGTTCATATAATAGGTTCATAAGAACTTTTTGTTTAACTTTAAAATAAATCTATCATTCTTATTTTAAAGAAAGATAGATTTCACATATATCTATAGTAAAAGGAGAATGGATATAATATGTTGAAAAAAATCGTTACAGTAATGACTGCATTAATGGTTGTTTTTGGGGCTAGTAGCTTTGTTTTCGTAGATCATGCGGCAGCGAAAAGTTACAAGTCAGGTCAAAAATCATTTACACCAAGTTCAGGACAAAAATCAAAAGTTGATTTAAACAAAAAAGATTCTAATGTGAATGCACAGAAAACAAACCCTGATACAAAAACAAAAGCATCAAACACAGCACCGAAGAGTAATAAAGGGAGCTTTATGAAAGGTTTATTACTAGGTGGTCTTGGTGGTCTACTAATGGGAAGTTTATTTGCAAACATGGGAGCACTTGGTTCTGTATTAGCGTTCATGGTAAATATGCTAGTAATGGCTGGTATCGTAATGTTAGCGATTCGAGCATTTAAATATTTCAAAAATCAACGTAAGAAACAGGCAGAAGAAGCAGTATGGAAACGATAAAAATTTCTGAACAAGAGCTGATAAACGCACTATGTGTGTATATCGCAGAAAAGCGACAAGTTGGCCCAGAAGCAGTTTTAGTTGAACTAATGTATGATGATGACTATGGTTTTTCTGCTGAAGTAGAAGTAAATGGTCGCAGGCAAATTTTAATTCAAGCAAACTTAATTGAAGCACTTCGCTTATGGCTTGATAGGGAATACAATGTCAATCCGTTTGCGGCAAGGTTACAGCTTGAGTTAGATGATGAAGAAGGTATTTTCGCATTGGCGAATTTAAATAACTCGGATGAGTAGTCAAAAGGAGCTGTTGAGATTAATTTCAACAGCTCCTTTTAGTATGCACATTTTTAATGAAATAATGAACCTAGTAGTTAAGTAAGGGTGAATACCTTTACTTCTTCATTTGTGTGCCCAGCTAAGCTGGGCACTATTCTCTAGGCAATGAATTATATAACTTCTTGAGGCGGATTTTGATCATCCTGATTTAAACAAAAATGACTCCAAAGTTCATTCATTTTACGTCTACCAGCGGTAACCATTGGGTTAAATTGAATTGCAGCTTGTTCGCGGACAGCCTGGACATTCTGGATAGCTTGCTGTAATTGTTGTCCGACTGAGTTTAATTCTGTACAAGCATGCTTAACAATTGAAAGACCGGCAACAGTTCCTTGCGCCATAGCAATTTTCCCACTTTCAATTCCAGTAATATTTCCAGCTACAAATAATCCGTGAAGAGGGGTTTCCATTGTCTCTGAATGGAATGGGACATGTCCACCCAGTTCAGGAATGTAATGGAATGGGCATCCTGCTACGGCAGCGAGCTCTGCAAGTGGATATAATCCTCCTGCGATACAAACAAAGTCTGCTTCATATATTTCTTCTGATCCTTTTATAATATTTCCTTTCGAATCAATGTTAGCAACACGAACACCCTCTACTTTATCCGTTCCGATAATTTCAATTGCAGCTTTGCGAAGGTGGAGTGGTGTACCATTTATTTTTATACCGTTATTCGGATAAAAGGTTAAACCAGCTTTTCGAATCCAGTCATGTTTCATAAAGCGACTTCCGATGCGTAGTAAAGCTGATGGGGCAAGGTGGGCAGCGTTTAATAGTGACTTTAAAACTTCCTCTGGTTCACCAGCTTTTTGGCTAAGGTCACCCTTTTCAGGGAGTACGATATGATCAACAGTAATACCAGCTAGTTGTAATTCATTTAAAATTGCAAATGATAAAATATTGGCTCCGATAATAATTCCTTTTTTCCCAACTTGGACTCTATGAACATTTGTCATAACTTGAGCAGCGCCAATTGACATGACTCCTGGAAGAGTCCAGCCAGGAAGTGGGATAGAGTATTCAGCAGCCCCGGTAGCAAGTAGTACAAAGTCTGCTTCAATTGTACCTATGCTTGTATGTACATACCAAATGTTTTCGTCTTTTTCTAAATTGTATACTGACACACCGCATCGAATATCTACTGAGAGTGCTTTTGCATCTTGATGAAGGCGTTCGGATTCTTTTATTCCGTTCCACCATTCTCCAGTTGGTTCTTGATGTAATTGTCCTAACAATCGTCCGCCAGGCTTCATAAATTCATCAATAACAAGTACGTTAAGTCCAGAACTAGCACAAGCAATTGCACCAGCTAATCCTGCTGGTCCCGCGCCAATTACAATTACATCCATCATCGCTTTTCCACCATCTTTCTAATAATATTTGGATGCTGTTTCCCACTTTCAACAATCATTTCGTTTTCTACAACAGTTAAGCACGCTCGGACGTTCATTTGATTATTAACTGTTACGCGGCATTCAGAACAATGTCCAATGTTACAGTAAATTCCTCTAGGTGTACCACTATCTTCGTGAACGCGTAACGTTCTAATTCCATTTGCAAGAAGGGCAGCAGCAATCGTTTCATTTTCATATGCTTCGTATTCTTTATCGTTAAATTGAAATGAAATACGTTTTCTATCGTCTAAGTTTCCTAAAATAGGATGATGTAAAATTCTATTCATTGCTTTTCACCTACCGCTCCAAAAGTTACTGCGCGTATTGGTGGTTGATATTTTAATGGAATCTCATGAGGTGATGTTCCAGGATTTGCAATTTCTATCATTCGATCTATTGTCGTTCTACATGTACGCCCCCCGCAAAAGCCCATCCCAGCACGTGTTCTTAGTTTTAGCTCCCGAGCCGAGCAATTATATGCAGTAATTGTCGATTGAAGTTGTCCGTATGTAACTTCTTCACAACGACAAATAATTAAATTCTCTTTATTAGACATGTATATTCCTCCTCTAGTTCGGTTTACAAAAATTATAATGCAAAAGGTATGCCAATATAGAGGAGGGGAGGTTTTATTGTAACCCGAGTCTTTTTAAGCGGTTGTATAAAGTAGCTCTTGTTACACCAAGTTGTTTCGCACATTCTAATTTATTACCATTTAAAATTCGTAAAGCTCTTTTGATCACTTTTTTCTCGTGTTGATCCATCTCTTCTTGTAAGGAAAAAATCGTGTTGTTGTTACTGACTAATGAATAATGAGATGCTATTTCCTCTGGAGTACTGTTTGTATGAAAGGGTAAATATTCTTGCTTTATAATGCCGTCCGTTGCAAATACGACGAGTCTTTCTATAACGTTGCGCAGCTCGCGAATATTCCCCCGCCAATCGTAATGAAGGAGTTCGTGCATAATTTCTGGGGGGAAATCATGAATTGGCCTTTTGTAATTTATTGAAAAGTCGTTTAAAAAAGAATAGGTTAATTCTATAATGTCTTCTCGTCTTTCACGTAATGGTGGAATGTGTAAGCTAACTACATTTAAGCGATAATATAAATCTTCACGAAATGTTCCTTTTTTCATCTCTTCTTGTAAATTGCGATTTGTAGCTGCAATAACACGAAAATCAATATTAATTTCTTTTTCTCCACCGACACGATAATATTTTCGTTCTTGCAGTACACGCAAAAGCTTAACTTGCATATCGAGTGGCATTTCGCCTATTTCATCGAGAAATAAAGTGCCACCTTGTGCAAGTTCTATTTTGCCTTTCTTTCCTTTACTATTCGCTCCAGAAAAAGCTCCGCGCTCATAGCCGAATAATTCACTTTCAAATAATGCTTCTGGAATTGCACCACAGTTAATCGAAATGAAAGGGGCATTTTCTTTCTCACTTGCTTCATGAATCGCTTTCGCAAATACTTCTTTTCCGACACCGCTTTCTCCTAGTATTAAAACGGTCGATTTAACAGAGCAAACTTTCCTAGCCAATTGGATCGTTCTCTGTATGACAGCACTCTTTCCTTTCATGGAATGAAAGGGATCGGATGTGTCTTTATATTTTGCTACTTCTTGTTCTAAGCGGTGCACTTCATGTGACATATTAAATAACTTTTCATTTAGTACAACCTGACTTGTAACATCCGTTTCAGAAACGACTGCACCGATAATTTTGTTGTCGCAATAAACAGGATTTGAATTAATTAATACAAATAGATCGGAGCGAGGTTGATGATACTGAGCTACTATACGTTTTCCTTTATGTAATGATTGTAAAATTTCTAGATCTTTATAATCAAAAAAATGAGTAATAGGTTGTCCGATAATGTCTCCATGTTTTACTGAAAATATTTTTTCGGCTCCATCTGTCCATGTACGAACACGTTCATTATCGTCGATAACAGTAACTGAAGAATCTGTCGTTTGAAGAACGGTATTGTAAAATGCCTGTAATTGATTGTAAGAATTATAGAGAAAAGGGACCATTTGGGTAACAGTTATACAGTGTGTTGGATCTTGTGTTTTATTGAGAATAACGACTGCAAAATGATTAGAAAATGCTTTGATTAAATTAGAGAAGGAGTCTTCTTCATATAAAGTTGCACAAAGTAATTCTTTCGTATGTGCAGTAAGGTAATAAAATTCGCCATTTTTTTGTTTGATGTGACTTATGTCGAATGTATGATTTGTTGAAAAATATTTTATAAGTTCTTTTATTGATGGGAATGAAAATGCCATATTATCCTCCTGTAGTGTGAAAAATTTTAGACACTGATAAAAAAATAATACACTTATTTCTGTTAAATTCAAAATATTTTTACATCTATTTTTCTCACATATGAAAATAAATATATTTTGAGTTGGCATACCAATTGCATAAATAGAGGATGAGAGATTTGAAAGAAAGGAGGGGGCTGCATGAGACACTGTGACGTTTTAATACTAGGCGGTGGAATTATTGGCTGTTCTATTGCTTATTACACTTCAAAATATGGAAGAGACGTAACAATCATTGACAAGGGGGAATTTGTCAGTGGCACGTCTTCACGGTGTGACGGCAACATTTTAGCCATTGATAAAGACCCAGGCTTTGATAGTCAGATGTCGCTAGTAAGTCAAAAATTAGTAACGGAATTAAGTGAAGAATTGGAACATTCGTTTGAATACCGAGCGCCAGGAAGTATTCTTGTCTGTGAGTCAGAGGAGGAAATGGAGGCAGCTCAAAAATGGGTGAATCGTCAAAAAGAAGCTGGCTTACCGTTTCGGATGCTTGATAGACAAGACATAAGAGAAGAATCACCGTTTTTCGCTGATGATTTATTAGGTGGTTTAGAATGTGCAACAGATTCGACTGTAAATCCGTATCTCCTTGCTTTTTCACTTCTTGCAGAAGCGAAAAAATTGGGGGCAAAATCTTTTAAGCATACAGAAGTAAAAGAAATGAGGAGAGCCATAGATGGTTCCTTTATTGTAGAAACGACAAATGGAACGTTTACTGCAAAGCAAATTGTGAACGCAGCGGGAGTATGGGCCCCTAAAATTGGAGAAATGTTGGACCTATCTATACCGATTGAGCCAAGAAAAGGGCATATTATCGTAGCTTCAAGGCAACAACATGTAGGCTCTCGCAAAGTAATGGAATTTGGTTATTTAATTTCTAAGTTTGGTGGGAAACGGAAAGTCGATGCTTTGACTGAAAAATACGGTGTAGCTCTCGTGTTTGAACCAACAGAAAGTCAAAATTTTTTAATTGGTAGTAGTAGAGAATTTGTAGGATTTCATACGAGGATAAACAACGAAGTAATTAAGTGTATTGCGAATCGAGCGATTCGTTTTTATCCGAAAATGGCAGATATGATGGTTATTCGTTCTTACGCTGGCCTGCGTCCATGGACAGAAGATCATTTGCCGATCATTTCACGAGTAGAACATATTCCAAACTATTATATCGCTGCAGGACATGAAGGGGATGGAATTAGTCTCGCAGCAGTTACAGGGAAAGTTATTGAAGAGCTCTTAAACGAAAGAGAAACATCAATTCCGATTGAACCGCTTCGTTTGAATCGTTTTACAGAAAGGGTGTTAAACGGATGAGGTCACAAAGAGTCTTTACGACGATTGATACGCATACAGGTGGAAATCCTACGAGGACGTTAATTAGCGGACTTCCAAAGTTAATAGGAGAGAACATGGCAGAAAAAATGCTTCATATGAAGAAAGAGTATGACTGGATCCGTAAATTGTTAATGAATGAACCGCGCGGTCATGATGTGATGTCTGGGGCGTTATTAACAGATCCGTGTCATCCAGAAGCGGATATAGGTGTCATCTACATAGAGACAGGTGGATATTTACCGATGTGTGGTCACGATACGATCGGTGTATGTACGGCTTTAGTTGAATCAGGTTTAATACCTGTATATGAGCCGATAACTTCTTTGAAATTGGATACACCAGCTGGTCTTGTTGAAGTGGATATTTCTGTTCAAGACGGTAAAGCAAAAGAAGTATCTTTTTGTAATATACCAGCTTTTTTACTAAAGAGTATTTCTGTCCATGTTGAAGGGATTGGAAATGTAGATGTTGATATCGCATATGGCGGAAACTTTTATGCCATTATCGATGGGGAAGCGCTTGGTCTAGAGTTAGTGCCAGAAAATGCTTCTACAATAATTGATAAAGCGATCCAAATAAGAAATACGATTAATGAAAAATTTGAAGTTATTCATCCGCAATATTCATTTATAAAAGGGGTAACACATATTGAATTTTACACAGATCCTACCCATGAAACGGCACATGTAAAAAATACCGTTGTTGTTCCACCGGGAGGAATTGATCGTTCTCCATGTGGTACGGGAACATCTGCGAAGCTAGCTGTATTATACGCTAATAAAAAAATTGCAATGCAAGAAGAATTTGTTCATGAAAGTATTGTTGGCTCGTTATTTAAAGGAAGTGTAATAGATACAACATATGTGGAGAACATTGAAGCTGTAGTAACAAAGATCACTGGTTCAGCTTGGCTAATGGGAATGCATAGATTTTTTTACAATGAAGAGGATCCACTGAAAGAAGGATTTTTGCTAATTCCGCCGATGGAACATGAAACGGAGGAAGTGAAATGAAGATTCAAAAAATGTATATGACAGTAGATGTACACGTAGCTGGTGAAGCGTTTCGTATAATTAAAGACGCACCGTGTAAATACTATCATAGTTTGGAACAACTAAATGAACAAATTTCTGGTGAATTAGCAGAGGAAATGCAGCTTTTATTAAATGAACCACGTGGGTTCATAGGTTTAAACGGATGTGTTGTCGTTCCTTCTATTCATAGTGAAGTTGATGCAGCTGTATTATTTTTTAATCATAAAGGAGCAATTCCTCTTCATTACGGTGGGATTGTCGCGGTAGTAACTATGTTACTTGAAAGTGGACACTTAAAACAAAGCGATTCAAATCAATACAAAATTGAAACGCTATGCGGTGTGTTTTTAGTCCGTGCACATGTAGAAAAGGATGAAGTCGTTTCTGTATCGCTAGAAAGTAAAGTGTGTTACTCAATCGAAGAGAATCTACCACTACATAGTCCTATTGGAAATATACACTACTCTCTCATACAAGCTGATCAAGTATATGCAGTGTTTCAGAAAGAGGAATGTTCTCCGGAAATTTGTATTGAAAACATTTTTGAATTAAAGAACTGGGGGAAAGCTATACTTGAGTCCATGCCAAAGCAGCCACTTATAAAAAGAGTCGTTTTAGTAGATTCTTCCCACATAAAAGAGAATCGTATAAAAACAATTACGTTTCAGGATGACGACTATATTGTGCGTTCGCCTGGATTCGCATCAACAAGTGTTTCGTATATAAGTAGCCTTTCTATAGGTGATGTACGTACGGAAGAACCTTTTATTAATGAGAGTATTTTTAATAGTTTTGTGAAGGTGCAAAAAGTGAATAAGAAAGAGAAAGGATATACATTTACTTTCACAAGCAGAGGGTTTATTACAGGTATGCAAACATTTGTATTAGACCCTACTGATCCATTTCCAGTAGGATTTTTATTAAAATAACGGTTAATACAGTATGTGGAAAAAGTAAATGAAATGTAAGGGAGAGAATATGATGAAAAGTATAAAAGGAGCATTTCCAGTATTAATTACTCCGATGGATGAATTTCAAGAGATTGATTGGAACGGAGTGAAACAGAACGTAAACTATTTTATTGAGCAGAAGGTTGCCGGCATCATTATTAATGGAAGTACGGGAGAATTTGTTAGTTTATCAAAAAAAGAACGATTTAAGATGGTGGAAACGGTATTAAAAGAAGTTGATGGACGCATTCCTGTAATTGTTGGAACTGCTGCAGAGACGACGAAAGAAACGATTGAATATACGAAGCATGCAGAAGCTCATGGCGCAGATTGTGCATTAATTATTAACTCTTATTATTGTAAACCGAAAGAAGAAGAAATCTACTTTCATTTTAAAGAAATCTCAAATGCTGTAAATATACCAATTATGTTATACAATAACCCGTTTACCTCTGGTGTTGACATGAGTATAGAGCTTATGCTTCGAATAGGAAAAGAATGTGAAAATGTTACACATATTAAAGAATCTAGCGGAGATATTCGTAAAGTGAGAGATTTAGTAAGACAAGGAGAGAGTGCTTTTCAAGTCTTTTGCGGATCCGAAGATTTAGTTATGGAATCATATTTAGTTGGTGCTACTGGATGGGTCTCTGTGGCGGGTAATATCGTTCCGGGACTTGTTACAAAAATGTATGAGCATTTTCAAAATGGAGAGTTCGAAAATGCATGGGAGATTAATGATACAATTTTGCCTCTTTGTGAATTCCTAGAAGGGTCAGGGAAATACGTACAAATTGTTAAACGTGCAATGGAGTTACACGGACAAACTGGAGGTCCATCTCGTTATCCAAGATTAGGATTGACACAGGAAGAAGATCAAAAACTTCAACAGATTTTATTACAAATAACGGCTAATTCAGCTGTTTAAACTAAGGAGGAGGGGAAAATATGTTAACGACAAACATGGAGCTAAAATCAAAAGTAAAAGCGTTTTTAAATGAAGAAATCAAATTGTTTATTAATGGTGAATTTGTTCCTTCTATTAGTGGAAAGACGTTTAAAACATATAATCCGGCTACAGAGGATGTTCTTGCGGTAGTGAGTGAGGCGCAAGTGGAAGATATTGATGTAGCGACGAAAGCTGCAAGAGAAGCTTTTGAAACGGGCCCTTGGTCTGAAATGACTACTGCAGAAAGAGCACATCTTATATATAAATTAGCTGATTTAATTGAAGAACATAAAGAAGAATTAGCGCAGCTAGAAGCTTTAGATAATGGGAAACCGTATCAAATTGCGCTTGAAGATGATATTCCAGCGACAGTAGAAAATTACCGGTATTATGCTGGTTGGACTACAAAAATTGTAGGACAAACAATTCCTATTTCAAAAGATTATTTAAATTATACACGTCATGAACCGATTGGGGTTGTTGGTCAAATTATTCCTTGGAATTATCCGTTAGTTATGTCCGCTTGGAAAATGGGTGCTGCTCTTGCGACAGGATGTACGATTGTATTAAAACCAGCAGAGCAAACACCGTTATCTTTACTATATGCTGCAAAGCTTTTTAAAGAGGCGGGATTTCCAAACGGTGTTGTAAATTTTGTTCCAGGTTTCGGACAAGAAGCAGGAGCAGCAATCGTAAACCATCATGATATTAATAAAGTAGCTTTCACAGGTTCGACAGTTACAGGGAAATATATTATGCGTCAATCTGCTGAAACAATTAAACATGTAACGTTAGAACTTGGAGGTAAGTCACCAAATATTATTTTAGAAGATGCCGATTTATCTGAAGCTATTAATGGTGCCTTCCAAGGCATTATGTATAATCATGGTCAAAACTGTAGCGCAGGATCTCGTGTGTTCGTTCATCGGAAACATTATGAAAGAGTAGTAGATGAACTTGTAGAAATGGCGAATAAAGTTAAGCTTGGTGCTGGGATGGAAAAGGATACAGAAATGGGCCCGCTCGTATCTAAAAAACAACAAGAGCGTGTGCTAAAGTATATTGAACAAGGAATGGCTGAAGGAGCAACAGTTGTAGCTGGGGGAGAACGGGCATTTGAAAAAGGTTATTTTGTGCAGCCCACAGTTTTTACAAATGTTACAGATGATATGACAATCGCAAAGGAAGAAATATTTGGACCAGTCGTTGTAGTTATGCCATTTGATTCGACTGAGGAAGTAATTGAAAGAGCGAATAGCTCTTCTTACGGATTAGCAGCAGGTGTATGGACACAAAATATTAAAACTGGACATCAAGTCGCAAATAAATTAAAGGCAGGGACCGTTTGGATTAATGATTATAATTTAGAAAATGCAGCGGCACCATTTGGCGGATATAAACAATCCGGAATTGGGCGCGAATTAGGATCGTATGCACTTGATAACTACACGGAAGTAAAGAGTGTTTGGGTTAATATAAAATAATGATCAAATAGGAAGAGTGAACGGACAACTTGAATGAACGGTGAGGTTGTCCGTTTTATTTTTTAAGCACGCAATAAATAACTCTTTTTCACACAATTATGAGGGGGATTGGGATGGAAAAGTTAGTAGAGTGGTTAGTAGGACAAGTATGGAGTATAGGATTAGTTATTTTTGCGTTAGGAGCAGGCGTGTATTTCACAATTGCTACTCGTTTTTTACAAATTCGGTATTTTAAAGAGATGATCAAACTATTATTTGAAGGAAAGAGCTCAGAGACCGGGATATCTTCATTTCAAGCATTTTGTTTAGCGTTATCGGGCCGGGTCGGAATTGGAAATATTGCTGGTGTAGCGACAGCTATTGCTTTTGGTGGTCCAGGAGCTGTGTTTTGGATGTGGGTGATGGCTCTATTAGGAGCAGCTAGTGCATTCGTTGAGTCAACGCTTGCTCAAGTGTATAAAAGTAAGGTAGGAAATGAATATCGAGGTGGTACACCATATTTTATTGAAAAAGGCTTAAAAATAAAATGGTTTGCCGTCATTGTAGCGGTTGTCGTGACGATTTCATATGGCGTTTTATTGCCAGGGATTCAATCAAGTAGCATTGCGGTTGGATTTGAAAATTCTTCTGGTATTAGTAAATATATGACTGGTGTATTTTTAGTTGTATTGCTGGCAGCGATTATTTTTGGCGGAGTAAAGAGAATTGCTGCTGTTTCTCAAACTCTAGTACCGTTTATGGCAATTGGTTATGTAATTGTTACATGTATCGTTTTAATTGCTAATATAACGGAAATCCCTAATATGTTCACACTTATTTTCTCAAGTGCATTTGGAATCGATGAAATGTTTGGCGGAATTGTTGGGGCAGCCATTGCATGGGGAGTGAAACGAGCTGTATTTTCAAATGTTGCTGGTGTTGGAGAAGCAACGTATAGCTCTGCAGCTGCTGAAGTATCACATCCTGCTAAACAAGGGTTAGTACAAGCATTTTCGGTTTACATCGATACAATTGTTGTATGTACAGCAACAGCTCTTATGGTTTTAATAACAGGGATGTACAATGTCATACCTGAAGGAAAGAGCGCCATTGTGAAAAATATGGGGAATGTTGAAGCAGGGCCAATTTATACACAACAAGCAGTTGAAACTGTTATGACAGGTTTTGGTCCATTATTTATTTCAATCGCAATCTTTTTCTTTGCATTCACAACTCTACTAGCATATTACTATATTGCCGAAACTACACTTACTTACTTGGATCATAAATTGAAATTTAAATGGTTAAAAACGATTTTGAAATTCGGATTTTTAATTATGGTTTACGTCGGTAGTGTGGAATCAGCTTCACTTTTATGGAATCTTGGAGATTTAGGGATAGGCAGTATGGCATGGCTGAATCTTTTAGCGATTTTATTGTTAAGTAAGACGGCATTAAAAGTATTAAAAGATTATGAAACGCAGAAAAAAGAAGGAAAAGATCCAATATTTGACCCTAAAAAAGTAGGGCTTGAAGGTGTTGTATTTTGGGAAGAAAAGTGTAAAGAAGGTGAAAATGAAATTTCTAGAAGAAAAGTACCAGTAGATGATAGTGTGAAATTGTAGCGTTATATATTTTTAAGGTTAAAAAACTGAAAATTCTATCTTTTATGATAATATATCAACAACATGGTTTTATAAATGATGTATTACTTCATTTATAAAGAAGGCATTGGAAATTTTTTAAAACCAATTCCAGAAATCACAGAAACATATCATGCATTTACACAAGCTTGTTTCCAGGAAGGTGTATTAACAAAACGCGAAAAACAGCTCATTGCGTTAGGGATTAGTTACTAAAAAATTAATCACGACAGAAACGATTCCAAATAATAAAAAGGAATTCTTATTTAAAACAACTTCTTTAGGAAAAGAACTGTTTTACTTACATCAGGTGTTGCATGATGAAATTAATAGAGGAGTTATTCGATTTTTAAATAGATATAATCCAAATGAATTAAAGTTGGTTTCTCGTTTCCTAGAAGATACTTTAGAAGCATCGTGGGTAAGGGGCGAACTTAATAAAATAGAAGATAAAAATTTTGAGTAAAAGGAATTGTGCAGAAATTAATTTTAAAGGCCATTGTTTTAAATGGCCTTTTTGTTTTGATTAAAAAATGAGTTTTAAAGTTTTAACATACTAGGTCCTTTGAAAAATACGTTATGACAGTGATTGAATAAAAGAATGTAGCACATTGTTAAAATGGTCAGCTTCTTCTAGAAATGGACAATGACAGCTGTTTTCGAAAATAACGAGTTGAGAGTTATTAATATGTGCGTGTAAATGTTCGCCCGCAGCAACTGGAATTAATTTTTCTTCTCTACCGAAACAAAGTAAAGTTGGTTTTGTAATTGCATTTAATTCTTTCCGATAATCAACAACAGATTGATCGAATAAAATCGCGCTCGCAATAGATGCTGGAACCTTTGTTACCTCCTCAAGCATCCAAGTTGAATCTTCTGTAGAAAGGGGATTTTTAAACATGAGAGGGATAAAACCCTTTAGAAACTCAACTTGATTTGTTTGAACTTCACTCATGAAATGAATAAGTGTTGGGAAATCAAAGGCACCAATAGGGAAATCGGGCCATTTAAAATCTGATGCTAATTCATCAACAATAACAGAACCTTTAATATTTTGTTCTCCAAATTGCTTTATATATTCCCATACAACAAATGCTCCCATTGACCAACCGACTAAGATAACATCTTTTAAAGATAAACTTTCTATAAAAGCATGCACATCATGGGCATAGTTTGTAATTGTATGTCCAGTTTCAATATGGGGAGAGCGCCCGTGACTTCGTAAGTCAATTGAAATCGCACGATATTTTTCACTGAAATAAGGGATTTGTTTATGAAAAAAACGGCTGCTCATCCAGACGCCGTGAATAAAAAGAATGGGCGTACCTTCTCCGCGCTCTTCGTAGTATAAGTTCACACCATTTTCAAGCTTGATAATAGGCATAACGGAAAACCTCCTTTTAATAAATGGACTTTTTATGATTTTATTCTGCTTTTCATGTTTTTTTCCTCTTATATAGGAGAAGTAAGATGTTTTTTTGTGTAAAATAGGGCAGAACCTTTATTTTATTTATAAAAAATGTGTTTAAAATATTGTCATATTTGCTTCTTTAAGATATCCTTTTCATGAAGAGGTGGAAATCATGGAAAAAGTACTAGTTTTCGGGCATAAAAACCCAGACACAGATGCAATTTGTTCTGCAATTGCTTATGCAGAGCTGAAAAAAGAATTAGGAATGAATGCTGAGCCTGTACGTTTAGGTGAAATCAGCGGTGAAACTCAATTTGCGTTAGATCATTTTAAAGTAGAAGGACCGCGTTTTGTTGAAACAGTAGCAAACGAAGTGGACAACGTGATTTTAGTTGACCATAACGAACGTCAACAAAGTGCTAACGATATCGAATCTGTTCGTGTGTTAGAAGTTATCGATCATCACCGTATTGCTAACTTTGAGACAAGCGATCCTTTATACTACCGTTGCGAGCCAGTTGGTTGTACAGCTACAATCTTAAACAAAATGTACAAAGAAAACGGCGTTGCAATTCGTAAAGAAGTTGCAGGTTTAATGTTATCTGCAATTATCTCAGATTCTTTACTATTTAAATCTCCAACTTGCACAGAACAAGACGTAGCTGCAGCTCGTGAATTAGCGGAAATCGCTGGTGTTGACGCGGAAAGCTACGGCTTAGAAATGTTAAAAGCTGGTGCAGATTTAAGCGGTAAAACAATGGAGCAATTAATCTCTCTTGACGCAAAAGAATTCCAAATGGGCGATGCAAAAGTTGAAATCGCACAAGTAAACGCTGTTGATACAAACGACGTTCTTGTACACCAAGCGGAATTAGAAAAAGTAATCTCTGCAGTAGTAGAAGAAAAAGGTTTAGACCTATTCTTATTCGTTGTGACTGATATCTTAACTAACGATTCTGTTGGTCTTGCTATCGGTAAAGCGACACAAGTTGTTGAAAAAGCATACAATGTAACATTAGAAAACAATACAGCAACTTTAAAAGGTGTTGTATCTCGTAAAAAACAAATCGTTCCTGTATTAACAGAAACGTTCCAAACTCTATAAGAGAAGTTTTGGATGAAAAGGAAAGGACAAACAGATATATAGTCTGCTTGTCCTTTTTTGTTTTTAGGAAGCATAAAATTTCGGATATTAAGGTCTGTTATTTTAATGTTTCATTTAGGGAAAATGGAACTTGGGTAGGAAGAAAAGAAAAACCTGATATTTTTATCTGTGAATTAAAAATGCTATGATTTCATTAGTAATTACTATGTCTTAAAAGTAATAATGAAAAAATAAAACAAATTATATATAGGATCGAAAGAGAAAAGAGGGAAAAAGGGAATAATGAAAAGGCTATGCATCATTCCATGTGGAAAAAAGAAAATCTGGGATCAGTATCCTGATAAGGGACCAACAGAAGCAAAGGATGTATACATTAGTCCATTCGGAAAAGCATGCCAAGCATATGCTTCGCAATTTTTTTCACACTGGGTTATTTTATCAGCTAAACATGGATTTTTACTGTCAACTGATATAGTAGAAAAAAACTATGATCTTGCTTTTAATTCGAAAAGTAATGAGATTATTAGTATGGAACAACTAAAAAGACAAATGATTGAAAAGAAATTATTAGACTTTAATGAAATTGTCCTGCTTGCAGGCAAGAAGCATAAAAAAGTAGTGACAAAGTTATATCCGGAAGAAATGATTTCCTATCCGTTAGAAGGCTGTAAAGGAATTGGATATATGCTGCAGAGGTTGAAGTGGGCGGTTGAAAATCATAACGAGATTCAGTAAAAGTTAAAAGAACTCGATTTATCCCGCATTAACGGGCAGTAAGCCCCCGCTGATTAAAGTTTCACTTTATATTGTACATAAGGGTGCTATGTATTGTTAGAAATATAGACTTATAAGGAAAAAAGCTAGATGAGGAGTTAATGGGCGATCCATTTTTTGTTGATGTAAAAGATGTTAATTTCCCAGTGCATACAGCTGAACATGGAATGGGTTAGTGGGAGAGGTAATTATGTTATGTAGATATTGTCAGTCTTTAGTACAACAACCAAAACAAAAGAATATAAGTGGAAAGCACCCAAATTGGGTGCTTCTATTTTTAAGAGAATTTCCATTTAGAACATACTAAACGTTATAGTTTATTACTTGCTTCATAAGGTTTCTTATCTCTTTAACTGGTGGTTTTTTATCGTATACATCAACATATGAAAAATAATAATTTGAATTTCTAACAAGACCTTTTCCAATTTTTGCACTTAGGAAAGGAAATACTTGTCCAGTGTAGTCTTCGAGAGATTTACAATAGTATTTTTCATCCAAATAAATACTATATTTACATGTTAGCTCTACTAGTGGGTTACCTTCAGAATCATATACATTTTTAGATTCAATAATGTCTATTAGTGCAAATCTATCATTAAGATAGACTTTTTTCTTCTTTTCAGGTTTATTAGAAAGAATAAAAGCGAGACCTAGTGCATTAATCAATACGTTTCCTCCTACAAATAAAAAAGATATTAATAAAATATATCGATATATGTTAAATGTAAAGTGGTAAGGCAAATGGTAAAAGATTACTGTAAATATTATTAAGGGATTTCTAGAAGATAAAAAATATTATAGAGTTGGATTTATGCAGAATTTTAAAGAAAATATTCTTGAGTAAATTATAGGGAATTTAGTTGAAGTAGATGTTATTAAAAGTGAATATAAAAGAAATGAATCCCTGCAAGGGAAGTTGCAGGGATTCATAAGGGTATTGTCGAGAATGTCGAACTCGACAAAGTAATCTTAGCATGAATTTCTTGGAAAGAAACCTGGTAAATGTGTCCAAATGAATGTCTAGTATGGGGGCTATAAGAAACCTTTCAGAAAAAGTCAAAGAGACCTACTTCCCGCAGCAGGTCCCTTTAACTAGATAATGTTGATGAGCAATAACCCATCTGGAGTACTTTTATCGTAACAAATGGAAAGGGTTTTGTGTATTGAGAAAAAATTTTAAGCAGACATTTACGGTAGCCATATATATGTCGAATTTTTACGCTTGTGTTCAATTCATAGAGTAATGAAGGAATAAAAAAGACCTGCAAGTAAGAAGCAGGTCGTAAGAAGGGGCTTTAATCCAACAGATTAATTAAACGTTATCAATTGTAATGAATGAAGTCCATAGGTTATATGTTGAGAAACTTTATATGAAAGATATTAACGTTTTGTATTCTTGAAAAAGAGATTGAAAAGAGCTGTGAAAATCTTCCTATACGAGAATAAAGGTCTATATTTATAAAGAGATTCATATTTCCAAGCATCACGATTAGAAACCTTGAGTTGTTTATTCGAAGAGCGAAAAACAATTAGATTATTGTTGCGTTTTATAAATAAACCTCCCTTAATTTGATGTGGATATATTATGGGAATGAATCTGTAATTTGTGTGAGAAATAGTTTAAATGAGAATCTTTTCTTTTCATTATCGTATTGAAATTTCCTTTTCATAAGTATTTGGTCTGTTTTTGAAGTACTGTAACCCATAGAAACCAACTAGTATTCCAATACTTATTAAAATCCAGATGGAAGAGAAAGAGAGAATGATAAGAAAACAGACAATCAAACTTAAAGAAAGAATTTTGTTAAAGAGACCTGGTAATAATTTATATGCTGCAAAGATTCCACAAATGGCATTACAGATAAAGAAAGCATTTGCAATGGCTACAATTTGTTCTACTGTAATGAAATCGTTATAAAGACAGATAAATACAATGGTATGTACGCCGATTAAGAAAAGTAAAGAATAGATTGATACATTCGATTTCGTACGATAGGAAAGTGTATATAATTTCTTTATATATTTTGCTTCGGAAGCGATAAGACGCGAGACCCCGCCAACAACTAATAAATATGTACTCATGCAAAGAACAGTAGTAATAAAAGCGATAAGAGGAACAGCAAACTCTCCAAATAAAGTAGCTAATATGGCTGTTATTCGTAAGTCTTCTTGATGTGAACTAGGAATTACAATCCATTGTGTGGCGCCTGCCACGACAAGACAAACAACCGTTACAGTAAGTGTGCTTATCGTAATTGCTTGTGGGATGGTTTTTTTTCGATTTTTGACATCCATACTGTAATTCCCAATAATCTCCCAACCTACTAAAGCCCAAAAGAGCAATAAAATACTATATCCAAAATCTCCAAAAGAAAAAGATGTTTGAACTAGCTGTTCCGATCGAAAATGAGGGATAGAACGAATTCCACCGCTCAATAAAAGAACGGTTGCAGCTGTTGAAAATACAAATGATATTTTTCCAATAGATGATATATCTAATAATAAAATCAATACACAAAGGCACATTAAAAGAAAACCAATTCCCTCTAATGGAACTTTAAAGTTTGAAAATAAAGCCGCTATATATTGACTGGCTGTCATAAGAACAGCTGTAGGTCCTAGACAACCTGCTATGATAAAGAAAATAGAAGTTAATTGCTTCATAGAAGGTCCAAAAGCTTGATCTACCGCATGTGCAACCCCAGATTCACTAGGAAAGAGAATACTTAACTTACCAAATAAGGAAGCGAATAGAAAACCAATTCCCATAATAAGTAGCCAAGCGATAATGGCATAATCTCCAGTTGTTTTGTAGATCAGTGGAGGAAGTAAAATAATCCCAGACCCTAAAATTGGACCAATAATTAAACCGCTGAGCAGTACTGGTCCTAATTTTTTCTTTCTCATATATGTATACATCTCCTTTTGAAAAATTGTGTTTCTTCTATTGTAATTCGAGTTTATCTATCAGTAAAATAGATATATATGAAGTTATTAATCGGAAATTGCGATGTTAGAATGGAGAGCTTGAGATGGAGATTCGGCATTTAAAAACATTTAAAACAATTGTTGAGTTAGGAGGATATACACGGGCAGCCGACTATTTAGGATATGCACAATCTACTGTAACAGGGCATATTCAAGCAATTGAACAAGAAATGGGACAGCCTTTATTCAATCGATTAGGGAAAAAAATGGTGTTAACAGATGTAGGAAAGCATCTACTGCCTTATGCAAATGAAATGATTGCTTTGTCTGAGAAAGCAAAACAAATCCCAAGTGTGGATAATGAGATTACTGGAAAAATTGTAATTGGTGCCCCAGAATCATTAACAATTTACCGCTTGCCCTCTATTCTTCATGAATATAAAAAGAAGTATCCAAAAGTAAAAATTACATTAAAAGCTTCAACGTGTCGGGAATTGAGAAATGATTTAAAGAGTGGAAATATAGATATTGCTTTCCTCTTAGACACTGAGCGTCATGAAGAGGATTTAAATATTGAGCAACTTGTCATGGAGCAAATGGCATTTGTTTTTCCAAAAGATTACACTGTGACACAAACAGATTCGCAAGATGTCCAATTTTCTCAAGAGGAAACGTTTTTGTATACGGAACGTGGTTGCAGTTATCGAGCATTTTTTGAGCATTATTTACAAAGACAAGGCATTCAGCATGAAAGTACATTTGAATTTTGGAGCATTGAGGCGATAAAGCAATGTGTCATGTGCGGATTAGGAATTTCTTTATTACCAATTATTACGGTTGGGCAAGAGCAGAAAGACAAGAAACTACAAGCTGTTATTTTAAATGAAGCAAAGTTTGCAACACAACTTGTATATCATAAAAATAAATGGTTTTCTCCAGCTTTACATGAGTTTTTAATGATTATTCGTAAGCATGTGAAGGGATGGAGAGAAGTAGAGAGTACAGTAACTTTTAACTAATGATATAATATTAATAGATGAAAGACTAAGAAAAGCAGGTGAATCTTTTTTGTTTACAAAAGCACAAGAACTTTTAGCTTCCTATTTTGGCTACTCGTCATTCCGTAGAGGGCAGGATGAAACAATTAAAAATGTATTGGCTGGAAAAGATACAGTTTGTATTATGCCAACAGGCGGTGGCAAATCAATTTGTTATCAAATTCCAGCACTAGTATTTGAGGGGACGACATTAGTTATCTCACCTTTGATCTCACTTATGAAAGATCAAGTAGATACATTAGTACAAAACGGGATTTCAGCTACATATATTAATAGTTCTATTTCAATTACAGAAGCAAATCAACGAATCCAATTAGCGAAACAAGGTCATTATAAGTTGTTATATGTGGCGCCGGAGCGTCTTGATTCAATGGAATTTGTAGATCAATTAATTGATATGAAGATACCGATGATCGCAATTGACGAAGCCCATTGTATTTCGCAGTGGGGGCATGATTTTCGTCCAAGTTATTTACATATACATCGTATATTGGACTATCTTCCAGAAAAACCACTTGTACTTGCGTTAACTGCGACTGCAACACCACAAGTGCGTGAAGATATTTGTCGTACGCTAGAAATTGATCAAAAGAATACAATTATGACAACGTTTGAACGGGAAAATTTATCGTTCTCAGTAATCAAAGGACAGGACCGAAATGCATATTTAGCGGATTATATTCGTCAAAATAAAAAGGAATCTGGAATTATTTATGCAGCGACAAGAAAAGTTGTTGATCAGTTGTATGAAGATTTATATAAAGCAGGCGTTTCAGTTGCACGTTATCATGCTGGAATGAATGATCATGATCGAAATGAACAGCAAGAGCGATTTTTACGTGATGAAGTGAGTGTTATGGTAGCGACATCTGCATTTGGTATGGGGATAGATAAATCAAACATTCGTTATGTGATTCATTATCAACTCCCGAAAAATATGGAAAGTTATTATCAAGAAGCAGGACGTGCTGGTCGTGATGGATTAGATAGTGAATGTATTTTGTTATATTCTTCTCAGGATGTACAAGTGCAGCGTTTTTTAATTGATCAATCTACTGGGGAATCACGTTTCTCAAATGAACTTGAAAAACTGCAACATATGACAGATTACTGCCATACAGAACAATGTTTACAATCATTTATTTTAGAGTACTTTGGAGAAGAGCCAAAAGAAGATTGTGGACGCTGCGGGAATTGTACGGATGAACGTGAGAGCGTCGACGTTACGAGAGAATCACAAATGGTCTTATCGTGTATGATTCGAACAAACCAGCGATTTGGAAAGCAAATGATTGCACAAGTATTAACGGGATCAAAAAATAAAAAAGTAATTGAATTTAATTTTCATACATTACCAACTTACGGTCTTTTATCGAACCGTAGCGTAAAAGAAGTAAGTGAGTTTATTGAGTTTTTAATTTCAGAAGAATTAATTGCGGTGGAACACGGGACGTATCCAACCTTAAAAGTAACAGCCAAAGGGAAAGAAGTATTACTCGGAAATGAAAATGTGTTACGGAAAGAAAGAGTAGAAACAAGACAGATTGTAGGGGACCATCCACTGTTTGAGATATTACGTGAAGTGCGGAAAGAAATTGCACAAGGAGAAGGCGTACCACCGTTTGTTATTTTCTCTGATCAAACGTTAAAAGATATGTGTGCGAAAATGCCACAAAGTGAAACTGAGTTACTACAAGTAAAAGGGATTGGGGAGCATAAACTTGCGAAGTATGGTTCTCACTTCTTACAAGCAGTTATTCATTTTATGGAACAAAACCCAGATTACGCTGAAACGATGAAAACAGAAGTTGTTACGGAACGAAAAAAATCTGGAAAAGCATCAGCAAATTCTCACTTAGAAACGTATGAAATGTATAAACAGGGAACCGAGTTAATTACAATTGCCAAAGAACGAGACTTATCACGCCAAACTGTCGAAAACCACTTAATTCGTTGTTATGAAGAAGGTATGGAAGTAGATTGGCCAAGTTTCGTTCCAGCAGAATACGAATCTCTTATTGAATCAGCAGTACAACATGCCGAAGGCGGATTAAAATCTATTAAAGAACAACTTCCAGATGAAGTGAGTTACTTTATGATTCGTGCTTATTTACAAATAAGAAAATAGAGAAGTATTAAGGGGACAGGGAAATGCACTATGTTTTTGTTTATGGCACTTTAAGAAAACAACAAGCAAATGCCCATTATTTACATGGGGCAACATGTATAGCTGAAGAAGCATGGACTCATGGGAAACTATTTGATACAAATGAAGGTTATCCTGCAATGATTCTTTCGAGTGATAATAAGGTATATGGAGAAGTATATGAAGTAAGTGATGAGATTTTAAAAAAGTTAGATGAACTTGAAGAATATACAGGTAATCCAGAAAAAGATTTATATGATCGGATTACACAGACCATCTATTTTGGGGATAGAAGTATAGGGGCATATGTCTATATTGCACAAAATGACGGGATGTTACAGAGACTAATAATTACTGGTGATTGGGCGAGTTATCGAAATTGAATCGATAAGGGAAGTAAGGAATTATCCCGTATACATGCATCGTTGCAATTCTTTAGAAACCAATTCTAGTTCATCAGAAATCGATAAATTTATATCAAAAACGCCATTCTTTCTGTATATTTCTACAAAAAGAATAGCGTTTTTTCATTATGTGGATAGAAGTTTATCCCGCATTAACGGGCAGTAAGACCCCCACCTCAAAATTCAGCGAAAGCATTGTCCAGCTCTAGCGGCTAGAATCTCCGGTCGTTTCGCCCTCTCGGACGAGGCAAAAAGCGCCTCTCTGTCGGGGGCTCCAACGTCCTGCGATTCTGAGCGAGCCGCTTACGCTTTTCTAA
>NZ_CM000745.1:2336413-2344458 GCF_000161455.1 Bacillus pseudomycoides DSM 12442 | reverse complement strand
CGGGAGTATTACTGCCCACAAATAGCGGAATAAACGGCGTGTTGAAGTAACACCGGTGACCGGAAAACGTTTAATGGAGGCGCAACGTATTACACAGCTGGATATATCCACTTATAGTTTGATACGTATGTGAATCATAAATAATAAAATAATTGAAAAAAGAGAGTCCCTTTTCCCAAAAAGGCACTCTCTTTTTTCAATTAGATAGTTTCTCCATGATCTAAACAAAGTAGATTAGCTTTAGCTGATGGCTCTTCAATAGATTGATTAGCAACACCAAAAGATAAAATCCCTGTAAAAATCATTACAGTTAAAAGTACTTTTTTCATTATTTTTAGGCTCCCTTCTCCAAATCTTTTTTGTCAGCATCTAGGGCAATGTGAAAGAATCTACTGGCTTTTTCATCATTGCTTAGGTCATAGAATTTATTTCCAAGAATTGAAGCATATTCTTTTACATGACCCCATAGATTTTCTTTCTTGAAGTAATATATTCCTGTCATAATAACTTTCTCTAGTTCCTCAATCTCTGCTCCCTTATTCAGTTCTCTTAAGATAGCAAAATGGCACTTATATTCTTTAAGTTTTGTAAGGTTATATCCTTGTTCAATTAGATCTGCAGCAAGAAAATTTTCTCCTAACTTATAGTATTCCCTAGCTAATAAAAACATAGTTTTAGGGTTATTTTTTAAGGAATCCTTTAAATACTTAATCGCTAACTCTGAAAGGTTTTGATCAGCATATAATAATCCTAAATTATGTTTCACTTTAGCTATTAGTTGTTCTTCGCCATATTTTTCAAATATTCTAAGAGCTGAAATGAAATTTTCCTCAGCAATTTCATACAGCCTAAGTTTAGTACAAGCAAGTCCTATGGTGTTTTGACAGGAAGCAACTTTCATTTCATATCCTGTATGCTTCGAAAATACCTCTTTTGCCTTATTAGCATATTTAGCAGCCAACAACGGGTTTAAGGATTGATAATGGAATACTGCAAACATGTAATCAAATTCAGCCTTTTCTAATTCATCTGGAATAGTTGCTAAGAGTTTTTCAGCCTTCTCATATTGTTCTTTAGCTTCATTATGATTTCCAACTGAAATTGCATAAATAGCTTTGAAGAAATGATAATAATATTTCAAAAATGTTTCGGTTTGTTCTGGAAATGGAGCAATCTTTTCTAGACAGTCTTTAGAACCATCTATATCACAAACCAGTAAATTATATCTAAAGTTAAGTAGGGAATAATAGATAGAGATATTAGAGTCTTCTTCAATACTATGAATATTTCTATCAATCTCTTCTTTTAAGTGTTTAGCTTTTATTATATGTTGAGAAATAATTGCATTATACCAACTGCTTAATAATGTTATTATTTCTTCTTTTGCTATTATATGTGTATCCATAATATTCTTCATCCTATTATATTAATATTATAACAAAAAAACAAATTTTCCGACATTTTATTCTGTAAAAAGCTAGATAGTACCTAAGGTACTATCTAACTTTCCATAATGTTGTCGAAACAATAGCAGAACCTGGCTTATCCTCTTGCTTATACAACCATTATGTGTTGAGTCCATCAATACGGATAAGAACTATATTTCTTACTTAATTTTTGCTGCATCAAAAGCTTTTTGAACTGCTTGAACCTCAGTTGAGTTCGCCCCATATTTATTTGCTGCAACTCGAAGGCATGCCGATCTCAATTCGGAGAAACCAGAAGTCATGTTTAATTCATCAGTGTTTGCATAATGGAAAATATCAAACATTTTATCCTCGCCAATACCTTTTACAGTTACACCGTTATGAGTGCCACCTTTTGCAATTAAATACGCAACTTTATTAATAATACTTGAGTTGAAATGAACACCTCCATTATCCCATCCATTAAAATCGTTAAATTCACTATAATCATCTGGATACGGTACTCCAGTTGAAGAAGGAACTGAAGATGGATTTGCCATATCACGGAAAACTGATCCAGTTTGTTCTCCCATTGTCCAGTTAAATTTCCCCTTGTTTATATATTTCTCAATAGCTGTTCCCATAATATCAGATAACGCCTCGTTAATCGCACCAGATTCTCCGGAATATTCAAGATTAGATTCGCTAGATGTAACCGCATGTGTAAATTCATGTCCTGCTACGTCAAATGCCTTTACAATAGGATCTCCATATACAAGCATGCTACCATTATTAGCACTTAATGCGTTCTGCCAATTCTTCGGATCATTTGTATCTTCAGAATCCCAGGCATGTACAACTGAAACTACTTTTTGTCCCTTATTATCAAAACTATTACGCTTGTATTTATCTTTATAAAAATCATATACCTTTGTTGCTAAGAAATGAGCACTTACCGCTTTTGGATCATTAAATGTTGTTGAAGTGCTAGTTGCTAGTGTACCAGGGTAATAGCTTTCCTCTTTAGTAATATCTCTGTAATTCACATCATACGTTTCAATTCCTTGCCCTCTAGTGTAATCAGCAAGTGCATATTTCCCATTACTTTGTTTAGAAATACCAAATGTACGAGATATACCTAAATCATCTTTTCCTGTTCCAGTTAATGATGTAAGATTGCTTTTTCTACTTTCCTTTAAGGCTCCAACAAGCTTTTCACTTGCTTTTAAATCTGATTCTTGTACCATATTTTTTAACATATCACCATTATGAGCATTCACTAAATAGGTTCCAGATACATAGTTTGGTGTTGCAGCAGCAAATGTAACTTGGTATGCATTGCTGGCTTGTCCATTATTTTCATCAACAAAAATAACTTCCTTTACTTCTGGCTCAGAAATAAACTTGATATCATTACCGTACTTCGTATAAATATATTGTTTCGCTTCTTCTTGTGATAGATTAATAGGCTTCTTTAAATCTTCTTGTTTTAAATTTTGCGCGCTATCTCCTGAAACACTTTTAATAACACCCTTTTTATCTACGTGTGCAGTCAATTGATGCCCATATACTTCTTTTCCTTCATATGTTTGTTGCATACGCACAAGTGTAGTTCCATCATAAGAACCACGCTTTTGAAGAACCTTATAATCTACTCCCGTTTCTCCATTAACTTGTTTTGGAGACAAAGCTTGCTCTGTCTTCTCCTTAAGAGCATCTTTTACTACATTTTCTGGTGCCTTTTGTGATGGTCGTGTAAGTTCACCTGTACGAAACGAATCCTCTTGCATTTGAACTTGTAGTTGATCTGTTTCCTCCGCATGACCTAGTCCATATGGTGTTACAGTTGTTAAAGCTAATCCTGTTGTTAATGCAACTGTAGCTAATGTTTTTTTATTTTTCATGTTTTTCACCTCGTATAATTTTCTGAAATATTAAACTTGTAAAAAGTATACTGTCTATTCTTGTCAAAAAAAAGAGAAAATGCCGAATTTATGTAACATTATGCAAAATTACATAATTTAATGTCGATAATCCGTTATTTAAATTCAATTATTCTAGAAAAAATTAATGTTTATAATGAATGGGATATTTTAAAGGAAAACGGTTGAAGAAGGTAATTCTTTTAGTAGCCGGTTACGTGGGCCAAGAATATATATTCGAGGAGAGAAATTATACTTCATACAGTGTTCTTATCTCTTTTTTACTTTATATGATGGCAGAATGGATTGTGGAGGAAACAAATCAGGAATCGTATTTCATCAGAGTTTATACATAAAGAGATCAAAGTTTTTACTCAAGACATACTAAAAACTGCTCCTATTAAGAAGTTTAGGCTGTGGAGAAATTCTTCTCCACAGCCTATGTTTGTTCCTGAACCGCTTAAAAAAATATTCACTATAGGAGATAGCACTCATAGCCGTTAAGTTAAGAAATTCATTATTCTCTAAAACTAAAAAATACGCTGCATTCTCAAAAGAACTAACTGTAGAGAAAGAAAATTTTCGTTTTGGGGGTATTTAATTTCGTTAGGTTGATGACGATGGGGTGCTACCCCATTACTTGAAAATCCTCTTGAAACATCTATTATTTACTTTCATAAAACTCTTCTTGTATTCCTTGAATTAAAGGTGATGCTTCCCCAGAATAGAAAATCCGTAAATCATGGAGAGATCTCGTGCAGCCAACGTATAATAGTTTCGCATCATGCTTTGTACCTTTATAATGTACTTCATCAACATCGATAAGAAGTACCGCATCAAATTCTAGCCCTTTTGCTAAATACACAGGTACAACTGAAATACCACCCTCATATTTACTTTGGTTTGCTTCGATGACGTTAGCAGTGATTCCTGTAGCTGTTAACTTTTCATATATATCACGACATTCATCATCTGTTCTTCCTATAACAGCAATCGTCTTCACATTTTCACTCTGCATATGTTGTAGAGTCTTTACAATTGCGGCAAATTGATTGTCCGTAGAAATAACCTTTACTTTCTCACCACTACGGAAAACAGGGGTTGCGAGCCCTACTGGAATTTCAGCATTTTTAATGACTTCATTTGCAAATTCAATAATTTCTTTTGTAGAACGATAACTCCTCGTCAGTTCATAATAACCGGTTTCTTGAAATACTTCTTTAAAGTCATTCCAGTCTTCAATCCCTTGATAATCATATATTGCTTGCGATAAATCACCTAAAATCGTAAACGAGTTACCCATTGTAATTTCTTTTAATATATAAATTTGGAATGGTGAAAAATCTTGTGCTTCATCTATAACAACATGGTGGAATTTTTGCCCGATTTCGATACCTGCTAATCGATGGTGAATATGAATAAGAGGTGCTAAATCTTCTACATACACTTCTTTTTTACGACAATTTTTTTCTGTTTCCTGAACAAGTTCTTCAGGTAAAACTTCCAATATTTCTTTTTGCTTCATCATCGAACTATAAAATGATACCGGGCTCATTTTAGGCCAAAATTTCATATAGGCATTTAATCTCTTTGTAGCTTCTTTTTTTAATGCTTTTTTCTCATTTGTTCCTTCAAACTTTTTAAGTTCAATCTCAATCCAGCGCTTTATTCGGCCGACTAATCTTTCTCTACGCTTCCTTAATGGATAGTGCTTATATTCCACTTGCATCCATTTTCTAATTTCTTCTACTGTAATAGATGCTTTATCCCATGCCTCAAAATCTTTTGTTGGTAATAAATTCTTTTCAAATTGAACAATATTTTCTTCAATAAATGACTTAAATTTCATCGTTCCTTTTAATTTACCGAGCATAACCTTTTTATCATCGCGATTTATCGAAAAAGCTTCTTTCAACTTTTCGTCAGTATCTTTCAATTTCACCGCATCATCTAATGTATTTAGCGCCCAATCTTGAAATGTTGTTTGCCTAATATTTCCTACACCAAGTTCAGGAAGTACACTAGAAATATAATCTAAAAACAAACTGTTTGGAGCAAATACAATCATTCTCTCTGCCTCTAGCTGCTCGCGATATTCATAAATTAAAAAAGCAAGGCGATGTAAAGCGATTGTTGTTTTTCCGCTTCCTGCAACCCCTTGAATTAATAATGGCATGTTTTTCTCTGCACGAATAATGTCATTTTGTTCAGATTGTATCGTCGAAACGATATCTTTTAATTTATTATCCTTGTTTTCACCTAATCGATATAGAAGAAAATCATCTGCAAGAGATACATCTTCACTTCCTTTTACATATGTATCAACAACACGTTCCAGTTCTCTTTTGCGAATAGCAATGTTCCTTTTTAAATACACATCGCCCTCTACTAAGCCATCTGGTGAATGATAAAAAGCCGGTTCTTCACCACCAGTAAATGAATAAAACATACTAGCAACAGGTGCGCGCCAGTCAATAACAATTGGTTTCATCGTTTCTTCATCAGAAACACCTACTTTACCAATATAAATCGGGTTTGGTTCTGGCTGTCCATCCTCCTGAAAATCTAATCGCCCAAAGTATGGTTCTTGCACACCAATACGTAGGTTTTGCCGATTTGACTCCCTCATACTTTCAAGTATTTGTTCTTTAAAATCCTCGCCATAGTAAACTGGAATTTTTTCCAATTTGTCTAGTTGTTCATCCATTGTAGATAAAGTTTTTTTCATCCGCTGTAATTCTTCTTCAAATATAGTACTCATAATGCTGATTCCCTCCTGTCCGTTCGAATTTTTCAGTCGAGATACAATTGTATAAAAAATACATTTATAAAGTCAATAGTTCGAGCTGGAATTTTCTAAAATATAAGAATACAAGAAAAAATCCCGCCTTTTTTCACTATTCATTATTTAATTTTTTTCTTTTATACGATAAACATTCGTACAAAAATGTTCATTGATAAAATAGATAAAGGCATAAATAAAATCCCATCGCCATCAAATATGAAATTTATATGCTAAATTCACTTATTAAGCTATTAATTCCCAGTCGGAGTAAATAAAACCATCTTTTTTGAAGTGTAATTGGTCCTATCAATTTTTCACTTACATACTGGAACTACATACTTGCCAAATAAGTCTAAGGATGAAAGCACTTTATGATGTTCTAATCCACCAAAATTCATTACTGCCATAAAATTCGTAACACCTATTTCCCTGTAGGACTGAATTTGTTTAATAACTTCATCAGGACTTCCTATTACTGGATTGAATTTATGTTTAAGGTCTTCATATGAGATATTCGTCCCACGCGGAGTATTCATAAATAGTTGATAAGGATCTTTTGCATTGGATTCAGCATCTACATATGTTTCACCAACATGAACATGAAATGCAACAGGGATTTCCAACTCTTCTGGATTACCGTATCCTGATTTCAGATACATATTTTTGTATGTATCAATCAGCTTTGCTAATTCATCCCGTGATTTACTAAACCCAAGGCCCATGAAATTGCTTCCCATACTAGCAACATGACTAACACCTTTTTCACTAGAGGTTGCAATCCAGTGAGGTGGAAACGGAGCTTGTATTGGCTGGACATTAAGTTTAAGATCATTGTATTGAAAAAACTTTCCTTGATGGGAAAAAGGCTTACCTGACCACGCCTTACGTAACACTTCTAGAGATTCGTTAAAACGCTCAGTTTTGTCCTCCAATGAAATATTATAACCATCAAATTCCTTCTGTGCATATCCACTACCTAACCCCAAATCTAATCTTCCATTTGATAAAAGATCAACCATCGCATAATCTTCAGCAACTCGTATAGGGTTGTGTAATGGAAGTACTGAAACACCCACACCAAGGCGAATTCTATTCGTCCTTTGAGATACCGCAGCTCCTTTGAGATACCGCAGCGAGCAGAACTGCTGGAGAGGGATTAATACCAAAATCTGAGAAATGATGTTCTGTAAACCATACTCCGTCAAAATTCATTTCTTCAGCCCGAATGGCTTGCTCCAATACCTCATTATAGAATTGTCTAGAAGTTCGGGATAATTGATCGGGGTAATTGTCGAATATTGTTAATGTACTAAATTTCATTTCATATCGCTCCTGATAATTTTATTTAGCTTCTTTATTTCACGGATTGTTTTCAAGAAATCTAGATGATAATGCACTTAAAAATAATCACTCTAATTTTCCGAATCATTCCACCTACGGCTGATTTCTAAACCATAATCCATATCATAAACTTCTTTTATAGCTTTAACCTTTTCAAGACTCTCTTGGCTAAATACAGGTTTGTTTTCAAAAGCATGAAGAACTATTCTTTCAAGAAGAACGCCTAGTGAAATATCATGATACTCTGCCATCGCTTTCAAAACTTTTACCATTCTTTTTTCCATTCTAATGCCAGTTTGTACACGTTCAACTTTAATTTTTTGATCTTTTCCACTCATTTTTTCATTATGTTGTTTCATAATCACACACCCTTCTCGCTAAAAAAAACAATATTTTGTTACCTATATAACAGTGTACTATTATAACAATATCGCGTATTTTGTCAATTGTATCATTATATTATCGATTTAACATAATGGAGTCTCGCCCCATCACTATCAAGATAATATAAAGTGAAACTTTAATCAGTGGGGGTTGTCTTCATCCCCCACTGATTATTAGTTGAACGAATCGGGCTTTTACGGGCAGTTG
>NZ_CM000745.1:2326313-2336313 GCF_000161455.1 Bacillus pseudomycoides DSM 12442 | reverse complement strand
CGGTCTTTTAACAACCTTGAATATATATCATAGGAGCGTTCTCCTAGCTTTGTTTGCTCTACAACATACGGAATTGTATTCATCATAATCCCTCCATCTACTTTTTAAGCTGCGCATAGCATATAACCGTAAGAAGAAGGTGTTTTTGTATTGAATAATAACACAGGCTGCTTAGATGATAGATGTGTAAAGTCGATTGTTGGAAGAAGTCTTGTTAACAATTCTGGTTTTTGTTCCCGAATAGCTGTTACAACTACTTCAACGTCATCATCCTGCCCGGCTAATTCAATCTCCTCTTCTTCACTTACCGTTTTCAATCTATTTCTACTACGAAACAACGAAGCCTTCACTGCGCCTTCTGAGATTGAACATATTTCCGCAATATCTGATAAGCTGTATTGAAAAACATCTTTTAACAAGAAGATAACGGATTGCTGTACATTTAATAAAGACAAGACTTTCTCCGCCATCTCATGCAAATCAGCAATTTTTTCATGTGGTTCTTCAAATGTAATCTCCTGCTCTAATTTCTTCTTAGCTGATTTTGCTTTCATTTGATCGAGCCATTGATTTCGAGCAATTTTATATAGAAGCGTAATACAAACATCTTTATGTTCTACACCTATATATTTTTGAAGTACTTTACAAACCGTTTCTTGGGCCAGGTCTTCCCCATCCCATTTGCTTTTTGTTAAAAAGGTACAGTACCTTTTTAACTCCGCATAATTTTCAATGATAAAGTTTATATTTGAATGATTCATATCGATATGATTTCTTAAAATTCGAGTTACTTTTGTGCACAAAATAACCACTCCTTTTCAGCGCTTACTTAATTAACGATTGAACAAATCAAAAAGTTACGGGGCACATAAAAAAATTTAATGTTTATGTTTGTAAATGTGGGGTCATAAATATGTTATGTAGAATTTTACATGAGGAGGCAACAATATGCCAAAATTAACCGTTATTGGTAGTGGAACATTTGATGTAAAAGAAGGAACAAAGTTAGCACTAGCACTTGAAGATAATGGTATCCATATTCTTCACCGCTGCGGCGGGAAAGCGCGTTGTACCACTTGCCGTGTAGAAATCATAGCTGGGGATTTTTGTGAACCTACACATGTTGAGAAGAACGCTATTACTGAAAAAGGTATTGAAGATCATTTGCGATTATCATGTCAAATGCATGTACATACTGATCTCACCGTTCGTCCCATATTAACAGTTGAAAATTCCGGATTAGATGCTGGGCCACGGCCTGTAGAATGAAAAGGCAACAGAATGACGGATTTAAAACGATTAGCTGGTGAATATGCTGCTGATTTTGTAAAAGACGGGATGAAAATCGGCCTTGGTACTGGTTCTACTGTATATTGGACAATACAAAAATTAGGACAGCTAATCAGCGAAGGTTTAACGATTCAAGCTGTACCAACATCAATAGAAACTGAGAAATTAGCAGTGCAGCTTTCTATCCCTTTAATTCCTTTAAGTAACGTTGATTACCTTGATCTCACGATTGATGGTGCAGACGAGATTAACCCCAATCTACATTTAATTAAGGGGGGCGGCGGCGCTCTTCTACGTGAAAAAATAGTCGCCACTTCTTCCCAAAAACTCATTATAATCGCTGATGAATCAAAACTTGTAAAAGATTTAGGTACCTTTCCTCTTCCTATTGAAATCGTACCGTTCGCTTGGGAGCAAACTGCAAAACGAATTCAATCCTTTGGTTGCCAGACGATTTTACGTACCCAAAATAATCCACCATTTATAACAGACAATGGCAATATGATCTTAGATTGTGTTTTTCCAAACCAAATAACGAACCCAATCGAAACTCATCAGCAGGTAAAAATAGTAACTGGTGTAATTGAAACTGGTTTATTTATTAATATGGTAAATAAAGCGATTATTGCAACTGAAAAAGGAATAAAAGTATTATGACAAAACTAAAGGGCATGAGCCCGGTACAATACGAAGCCCATGCCCTTTAGTTTTGACTAATGAAGTAACCTGTCTAACTTTTTGAGATCACTTCACTAATAGCGACTTACTTAACTAATTTAGCTAATTCACATTGCAATCTATATTCTTCTAATTCCCAAATCTTATTTACAATTCGTTCTTTACAGCATTCCATACCAATATCCATATCATAATCAGCAGGGTCAACACATGCGCTGGATTCAGTTAAAATAAATCCATTTGGCAATTTCGCAACTACGACTGTACATTTGCCATGAAATTCTTCTACTGTCCATTGAGTTTTCTCTAAAATATTATCAATATCCTGTTGAGTTACCGTATTATCCATTATTCAACAACCTCCCAATCTTCTGCTAACATATCAGTTGGTGAAGCTAACCAAGGAACAAAATGTTCTTGTACTGTTTTCATTGCAATATATGCAACATATGAGACATTATGTCCTCTATGCTTGTTTTATAAAGACCACGACACTAATACACCGTTGACCGTCTATATGAATTCCATTGGTCTTTTGTCCTAATGCGGTTTCTTACCGCCCTCTGCTCATTCTCCAAATTCATATATGATAAAATTAATTCATTCGCTAATATGTCCAAACATGTAATTTTCATAGCAATAAAATTAAAACTAGGCTTACAACGTCATTCAAAATTAGATGAAGCAAGTGCATACAATTCGAAAAAGAGTTTCAAGTGGTGTATTATTATCGATATTGAGTCAGGTCCAAAGACAGGAAAAAAACCCAAAAATGGGCTTCTCGATATAAAACAGTATCTTTATATTCCCATCATATAAGAAAGGACTGAATAAGTTGAAATCAAAACAAATAAAAGAAATAACTGACTTAGAAACTGCCTTTCAAATTCGAAAAGAAGTGTTTGTCAAAGAACAAGGTGTTCCTCTGGAAGATGAATTTGATACATTCGATAAATTAAATGATGTATGTCATCATATTTTAGTTTATTTTAATGAAATACCTGTAGGGACTGGACGCATAAGATTCGTCGATAACATTGGTAAACTAGAAAGAATCTGCATATTACAACCTTATCGAAAACATGGTTTAGGCAAAGTAATTATTCAAACATTAGAAGAGATTGCTAGAGAAAAAGAAATATCCAAAGTTAAATTACATGGGCAAACACATGCAGAAGGGTTTTATAACAAACTAGGCTATCATACTTCTTCAGACGTATTTATGGAAGACGGTATTCCGCATATTCTTATGACAAAGGATTTATCGATTAAAGAAGTTAGTAAATAATAAAGTAAAATCCCCTTTCTGCACTATATAAAGGGGATTTTAAAACGATTCATTTATAATATACTCTATCAATTCTTTCATCTATACATTGTCGTCTCTTAAACTATCTCTACTCCCTTTATTGTTTCTTCAATCGCCTCTTTATTTGTTAAAATCCAAAAGAACATTTCTTCATTTAACTTTAATAATTCTGCTGATTGAACAAAATAAGTAATGAAGATGACTTGAATACCTAGCATTACATACCAAATCGCCTGAATTTCTGCTTCTGATAAAGGATTCTGTTTATGGTATCCCTCAAAAATATTTCGAACAATATATAACCAGTCCCTTCTTAATTGTTCATCACAAAATACTTCGCTTAAAATACTAGTGAAACAGTAGCACAAATCAAACACTCTCACATTTATTTCTACAAGTTCAAAATCTATAAATCCTTGAAACTCATTTTCCTTAAAGATTAAGTTAGATAAATGCATATCTCGATGAATGAGTTGCCTTGGTAACAGCGTAATGGAGTCTTTAAAATCTTTTTGCAGCTGGTTCATAGTTTGAATGAGCTCAGGATGAACTTGCTCACTGCTTTTCAAAACAGGTGTGGCCCAATCATAAATTACATTGTACAAATTACGTTCCACAAATTCGTCTACATGATTTGTGGAACAAAGTGCCTGATGTAACTTAGCAACTTCACTTCCAATAGTATTACTTAACACTTTAAGATTTCCAACGCGTTTTACTTCTACAACATTTCCCTCTACATACTCATACATACAATATATTTATCATCTTGTAAAATATAGCTTTCGTTGCCTCTCGTCTTCAAAAGCCTTTGTATTCTAATTCCTTTTTGTGCAAGTTGATTTAATACATTTGTTTCAGCCAACAACTGCTTTATCGAACCTTTTTCTTTTAATATATAATTTTGCTTATTCCTTATAATCTTTGTTACTTTCGGTTGGATTGCTTCTGTTGTTACTTGCTCGTCTTGAAACCAAAAATTTGTAATATCTAATATGTGTTCCATTGTATATATACCCCTTTATGAAATCCGAAGCCTTTTATACTTTTCGAAACATTAATTCACACAGCATACCCGTTCCAACTCCAATTGTATAAGCTAATAAATCACTCCACAAAAAACCATACCCTAATACAAGTCCCCCTAAAGTCGTTGCACGAATATTATCTATCCAATCCGCATGATATAATTGACTGATTTCAATACCATAACAAAATAGTAAACTTAAAAACGCGATCTTTTTAATCTTCATTTTATGAAAAAGGAATCCAAATCCAATAAAAATCATGAGAGCCCAAAGTGCATCCCCTAAATATGCATTTAATAGATTAGGTAAAGCATAAGCAAATTTCCTTGATGCCAATCCTAAAATAACTACTATTATTGTCAAGATTGCATACAGCAACCTATTTCGTTTATAACTCATTATGAAGTCCTTTCTTATTACACAAAACGTTTTACAAACCCTGTACTTTTTTCAACATATCCCATACATTTATAAAATTGGTGCGCATGGTGTCTTTCCTCACGATTCCCACTATTTAAGCAAATCGAATCTATCCCTTGTTCCATCGCCCATTTCTCTGCTGCTTCTATTAAACTTTTTCCTATTCCTTGATTTCGAAACTCTTCATCTACTACTAATGCAATAATGCGAGTGTATATTCCATCTTCAGTGTAAAGTATGCCTGTACATAAGCCAATCATTCCAATAACACGCTCATTTTCTTCTGCTACCAACGTATAGTAATCTGGGTGAGAAAAAATATTTTGAAGTCTTACTTTCATTTTTCCTATAGTTGTTGGATAGCCAAGGTGTCCCATTAATGAAGTTAAATCATGTACATCATCTAAATGTGCCTTTCTGATTTCCATGCACTCTCCCCTTCACTAGTCACATCATTGGTTCTTATATCATCATTCATTTATTCCTCATATAACACTTGAAAATCAGTAACAAGCGAAACAATTTTCCCATTCTCATCAAATCCCCAATAAGAAGGATAAAAACCATCACCATAACCTGATCGGAACATAATAATATTACTTCCTGTTTCCTCACATACTACACAATTTCCCCACTCATCATCATGTTCTGTTAGTACGTCGTCTATCAAATCATCATACAAACTAATGAATTCTTCTCCTAGCTCTTGTTGTAATCTATTTTCTATTTCTTCTAACTTTTCAATTGCTTCCACATCTGCAAAACACCCTAGTCCCGTATCAACTGGATACCCAAAAATATATCCTTCCTTTAGTTCACTTACATTCTGTCCTGGCTTTATTGCCATCTTCCATTCTGTCACTTTTGCTTCTGATACTTTCAATTCAGCACCAGCAATTACACCATCTTCCTCGTTCAACCAAGCAACAATTGGATATGTGCCGGGCTGAATTGTTTGTTCGAAGTGATTTTTATTAAAAATAAGAGGATCACAAGCAACCATTTTACCTGAAGTAACTTTTAAATGGTCTAATACTTCAGGACGTAGGACTTCACTATCCAGTTTAGATAATTCATGTAGTAGCTTTGACATAATGTTTCTCTTCCCTTCATTCTCTTATTATTAGACTATACAACTTTCCTAGAATTTAAGCTGAGAAATCATCAATAATTTCTACCACTTCAATTTTTCCGTTAATCAAAAGCTCTGGAAGCTCGTTTTTTACATTACCCTTCCAATATTCTTTAGCTTGTTCAATTTTTCGAGAGAAAGGAACACCATCTTCCTTTGGTAAAAGGTTTCCATCCCCCTCAAAAGAATTCCCAATAACTCGAAGTTTAACAATCTGCAAAACTTTCCGATTATAAGAATCAAATAATTCTTTCCATTTCAAAGCATCTTCATAGCTTTTCGCAGCGTATAAGCAAGACAATCTTGAAGGATATTCAGGATATTCTTGTAGTCTAACCATTTCTACTATTACTTCTCTAATAGCTCTGATTGTTTGGTCTACATACTTTATAGCTACTTCGGCATTTTCTTTATTCATGTTCAAGCCTTCACTTGTATAATGATCTTGTAAAATCTGAATACAGTCTTCGCCTTTAGAATTCAATTGTTCTCTCTCAAAAAAGAAGCGATATAAGGTATTGTTTTTGTTCTTGTCAAAGTTAATTATCTGCCCAAGAATCATTTTTTTCCTAGTAACAATGTGATAAACATACAATTCGTTCTCTTTCATGGTCTGTCTTCTATTGGTCTTCATCATATTGACTATATTATGTACTTTCCATCACTCTTGTCCGCAAAGAAGAGTTAGTTTCAGTTGCTTTTTTGAAAGACAGTATGTACGTGTTGATTCCATTTCTTTTTCTCCTCTTATCTGCTCTTAATTGCTTAACTGGTTAGAATGCATGATTATATATCCCGAAAATTAATTTACATAACATTATTATATTATACTTATAAACGTTTCTCTAAAAAATGCTGACTATACCCTTTAGGATGATCTTCCACTACGCCAAACTCTCTGTAACCATGTTTCTTGTAAAATTCAGGTGCTTGAAAACTAAATGAATCAAGTAATATAAGTCTACAGTTTTTCTCTTTGGCAATTTCTTCGATTTCATTTAATAGTTGACTACCATATCCTTCATGACGTACTGACTCATCCACCCATAAAAAATCAATATGAAGGTGATAGAAATATATTGTGCCTGTTATGCCCCCAAATATTTTGCCAACATCGTCTTTTAATAGAAAACTTACATGTTCTAATGGGCTTTTTACTTCATCTGATAGTACAGACATATTGTATTGGATTACTTTATTTTTAATATATTCGCTATCTTTTGAGTTATTTTGTTGTATAATTTTCAAGTCTATTCTCCTTTCTCATCACTATATATAGCATTCTGTATACTTTTTATACAAACATTGCAATGTTTCTTTTATTTTCATATCAGCTTCTTGATTTTCATAACGATTTGGTAACTCCATTCCGCCAATCACATAAAGCAATGGTTTTTCATAAAACGTTCCTAGTATACCGATATTTATAACAGCTGTAGGTAACCCACCTGTCATATGGGCTAAGTGGTACCCTGGTATTCCTTCATATTGTCCTTGTTGTCTCACCATTCCATTTATAATTGGTTCCCATAGCACCGGATTCAATTCATATCCTTGGAATATACGAATTAAAAGTTTAAGAACTTGTTTTAATTTCCCAACATTTTTCATATTCCTTGGGTCTTTCGTAATATAAATCTTTGAAAAAGAACATTGAATTCTCCTATTTACTTCTTCCCATCCACCGCAAAAGTTGACAACAGATTGTGCAATACAATTGTCATGACATGCAATCATTACTTCTACAGCATCTTTGAGTGTTAATACGGTTCTTCTTTGTAAATGTGGGTATATTTCTTTACTATCTTCTTTCGGATTAAATTCGATATTTTCGATTTCATCACTCCAGCGAACTTGATTCTCTTCAACCATTTTAGCTACAGCAAATCCAATTGCAACCTTTGCGGCAGACGCTAGTGGAACCAATATATCATCATTATATAAAGCGACAATATTTTGTCTTTCTGCCGAATAAGCAACTATACCTACTTGACCTGATTTTATCTCCTTTATTTTCTTGATTACTTCCTCCATTTGTACGCCTCTTCTCGATTTCGTTTTTATCCCTTTCAGTATTTCGATAATACGAATCAAAAATCCTTTTATGAGGTTAACAAATGCATTCTACTATTTTTGTTCCAACTCTACTGGTAAAACATAGCCGCCATTTTCTTTCTGAAGTTCTACTACTTTCACAACAGCATTAGCATTTACGGTTCCGTATATATGTGGATAGTTTTGACCATTAGAAGCCAATTCATATTTTATCTCCGCCTCAACTAACGACGGATTAATTACAAGTAATACTAACTCCATTTCAGTACTAAAATGCTTTTCTGCCACTTGAAGAGATTGTTCTAAAAAAGAACAATGAATAAACCCTTCTTGCATCAGTGAAGGTTCCATTATGTTTCCTTTTGCTTTTGCTACTTCCCATTCACTTTTTTCCATTACCTTTGTAATCATAGTCAATCTCCTTCTTCCCTACTTTATAGAAACATTAAGAGGATTTTCCCGCTCGTTACGGGGTAACGCCAATGCCCATCAACCTCAGATTTTAAAATGCCCACAAAACGAAATTATTTTGCTTTTTGGATTCCGAATCTCTTAATTAGATAGCACAAGGTACCCCACGAAAAAAGCCGTTCTCCTAAACTATGGAAATCGGCTTTTGTAATCTAATTCATTCATATTGTATATCCACCTTCCAAAAGAGTGTAAAAACTAAGGTTCTGAGACTTGTTAATCAAGCAATCCCGTACCCTTGTTTGATGATAACGCTAACTACTGCGACGTATAGTTTTCATTTCCGAAAAGGGACAGACTTCTCCCTTGATGGCTGGTACGCATTTTTTCCAGCCCGAAAACTAGTTACTTCGAACCATACGGAAGGTCATCTTCTTCACCTCATCTGAAAGATTATATTAATTATACCCCATAACACTCTTTTGTGGACATTGTAAAATGCGAATTTTTAAATAACGGATATAAATTCTTTAGAAAACATTTTTTACTATTCAGTGGAATTTTTCGTGAATAAGGCTGTCCAAAGTCCAGAGACACCAAATACTTTATTCGATTGTTTTATCTCTTTCATTCTACGTATTTCTACTTCAGAAAAGCCTTTAAAGATGGCTCTAAGTTTTTTATCTGTAAAACCTAATCCACCTTTAAGACTTTGCAGTTTGTATACTTCCCAATCTGTTATGTCTGCTCCACCTAATTCTCCACCTTGAACAAAACAAGTGATTGCAAAATAACCACCTGGTTTTAAAGCCTTTTTCACCAAATTTATATAACTCATTCTTCTGTGTGGAGCAATATGATGAAAGCATCCTGAATCATACACAATATCGTATGTACCCTCTTCAATTTGTAAGTCAAAGATATTGTTATAAATAAAATTTATATTTACATTTTTTTCTTTTGCCCGTTCGGTTGCCCATTGAATTGATTCCTGCGATAGATCTACTGCATCAACTAAGCATCCTTTTTCAGCAAAGTAAATTGCATTCCTGCCTGGACCGCATCCGAGTTCAAGAACTTTTCCTGGATTAAGTAATTTTTTCTCGAAATAATTAACTAAGTTCTCATCTGGCTTATTAGTAAAAAAGGGAACTCCTTTTTCACGATTAGAATAAAAATCATCCCAAAATTGAGTTGGTTCACGCAATAACGAATCTAACATATCCAATAAATCTTCATAACTACTAATTGTTTCTTTCATAATAACCCCTTCTTTCCAATTAAATCTTATATTCTAATTGTACTAACAATTAGAATGTTTCGTGTTTCATCGGGGTTAACAATACTTTAAATTCAAATAAGTTTGAACTCTCTACATATGCCTATTTATGCTAATTTAACACGCATAAATGCACCTAATTTTCCTTTTATATTATTTTAAAAGTATTTACCTTACTCTTTCTGAAAATCCAATCAAACAATTAGAAATACCCTTAGAATTGGAATTTGATTTCGATTTTCCAGAATTACCATTACAATTATTGCAATAATATTACAAATGGAGTAGCTATACATTCTCATTAAATAAAGATGTTTCTTTGGTAATTTACATAAATTCCATTACTAGTAGTAAGAAAATAAGCACATGCCTTATTTTTGCGGAGTGACGGGTTGCAC
>NZ_CM000745.1:2280747-2326213 GCF_000161455.1 Bacillus pseudomycoides DSM 12442 | reverse complement strand
TTTGATTAAACCTGATGTTCAAACGCTTTGTATGGGATTCGCAGCTTCATTTGGAGCGCTATTATTACTCGCTGGAGCGAAAGGGAAAAGGTTTGCGCTTCCAAATAGTGAAATTATGATTCATCAGCCGCTTGGCGGAGTGAAAGGGCAAGCGACAGAGATCGAAATAACTGCAAAACGAATATTAAAGTTAAAACACGATATTAACAAAATCATATCAGATCGAACAGGTCAGCCAATTGAAAAGGTAGCTCTTGATACAGAAAGAGACTACTTTATGACTGCGGAAGAAGCTAAAATATATGGTATTGTCGATGCTGTTATTGAAAAAAAATAACTTAAAATAGGCCAGAGAACATTAGGCTCCCTGGCCTATTTTTGCGTAATAAATTAATCTTTTATCCACTCATTTACTAACGCCTGATTCTTTTTAATCCATTTTCGAGCCGCCTCTTCGGGATCCTTTGTTTTATTTAACATAACCATCAATGTACCAAGTTGCTCATCACTCATTTTCCATCTATCGAAATATTTCACAATCTCTGGATAATCTTTTTCAAAACCTTTTCGTACAGAGTAATAAATGTCGTCTTTTTCACCATATACTTTCTTAGGGTCTTTTAAATATTTTAAATCAAATTCTGAAAAGCTCCAGTGTGGATTCCAAAGCGTTACAGCGATGGGTTTCTTTTGTGTATATGCTTTTTTTAGCTCACTCATCATCGCAGCTTCTGAAGATTGGACAAGTTTTAGCTTTATATCATATTCTTTCATTGCTTTATCTGTTAAATTCATAAGGCTACTACCAGGCTCAATTCCGATAATCTTATTATCCAATTCATCCTTATGGGAATTTAAATCCTCGATACTGTTAATGTCTTTCATATAAGAAGGAACGACTAATCCAAGTCCAGTTCCCTCATACCATTTCGATTTTAAGACAATATCATTTTTATATCGGTCATTTAAGGGCTTATCGGTTACAGGAAGCCATACTTCTAAGTTTGCATCAACATCGCCGCGAGCGACGCCAGTCCAAATGGCTGCTTTTTCTAAATACATGAGTTCAACTTTATATCCTTTTTCTTCTAATAAAACTTTCCACATATTTGCAGCCGCAATATTTTCCTTCCAACTTGTTACACCAAGTTTAATTTTTCCTTTTGTATTTGCATTTGTGGCATTACAAGAGGTAATAATCATACTGATAAATAACAAAATGCTTATAAGCCATATTTTCTGTTTCATCGAGTCCTCCCGTTTCGTAAATAGAGATTTTTCATTCCGTTTTGTATCACGTTGTTTGTAGGAATAAATCTATAAGTGAACCTTCTTATTATGAACGGAAACAAGAATTTTAAAAAAAGCCTCTTTATGTAATATTTCTGTTTAAAATCGTTACACTATGTGAATAGATAGGCAGAAAAGGAGTCGTTGTATGGAAAATACAAAAGTACGTGTTGAAAACGTAACAAAAGTATTTGGAAAAAACCCTCAAAGAGCAGTCACCTTATTAAAGGAGGGAAAAAGTAAATCAGAAATATTAAAAGAAACGGGAATGAACGTTGGGGTGAAAAAAGCAACATTTGAAGTGTATACAGGAGAAATTTTTGTCATTATGGGGCTATCTGGGAGCGGGAAATCAACTCTTGTTCGAATGCTCAATCAGCTTATAAAGCCAACAGCAGGCCACATATACATAGATGGGGAAGATATCGCAACAATGGGGAAAGAGGCACTTAGGAAAGTACGAAGAACAAAGATGAGTATGGTCTTCCAAAAATTTGCGTTATTTCCTCATCGTACCGTGATACAAAATGTTGCCTATGGATTAGAAATACAAGGAGTACCAGTAGAAGAAAGAGAAGCGAAAGCTTTGGAGTCACTTAAATTAGTTGGATTGAATCATCATAAAGATAGCTTCCCAGGACAATTAAGCGGTGGTATGCAGCAGCGCGTTGGAATTGCAAGAGCTCTTACGAATGATCCAGATGTTTTACTTATGGATGAGTCATTTAGCGCATTAGACCCACTTATCCGTAAAGAAATGCAAGATGAACTGTTAGAGCTACAAGATAAGATGGAAAAAACGATTATTTTTATTACACATGATTTAGATGAAGCACTTCGAATTGGGGATCGTATCGCATTAATGAAAGACGGAGAAATTGTGCAAATTGGAACGCCAGAAGAAATTATGATAAGCCCAGCTAATGAATTCGTAGAGAAATTCGTTGCGGATGTGAATTTAGGAAAAGTGATTACGGCTGAATCTATTTTAAAAAGACCAGAAACATTATTGATTGACCGCGGCCCTCGAGTGGCCCTGCAAATTATGAGAAATGCAGGGGTATCTACCGTATATGTTGTAAATAAAAAACACGAGTTTTTAGGGATATTAACAGCGGATGATGCGAGTAAAGCTGTTCAAAAGCAGTGGCCAATTGCTGACTTGTTACTAAAAGATATTCCGCACGTATATTTAGATACATTATTAGAGGAAACGTATGCGAAAATGGCGGAAATGAAGCTTCCATTACCAGTCATTGATGAAAAGAAAAGGTTAAGAGGCATCATAAAACGAGAAAGTGTCATTCAAGCCCTTGCAGGAAATATTGAGGAAGAGGTGAATGACGATGAATAGTATTCCGCGTATTCCTTTAGGTGAATGGGTCGATGCATTTGTTACGAGTTTATATGCGCATTTTGAAGGATTGTTTAGAGGATTTTCATACATCATTGGTGGTTTCGTTGATTTACTTACAAATTTCTTAACATTAATTCCAGCATTTTTAATGATTATAATCGTATGTTTTCTCGTTTGGTATACAACAAGGAAAATATCTTTAGTGGTATTTGCGTTAATCGGCTTATTATTTATTCTAAACATTAACTACTGGGGACAAACGATGCAAACATTAGCGCTTGTTCTTACATCAGTCATTATTTCCATCATTGTTGGAATCCCAATCGGCATTTTAGCATCTCAAAATGAGCGATTTTCAAAAATATTGAGGCCAACATTAGATTTTATGCAAACAATGCCAGCATTTGTATACTTAATTCCAGCGATTACATTCTTTGGAGTAGGTGTTGTTCCTGGTATTATCGCATCTGTTATTTTTGCGATGCCACCAACGATTCGTTTTACTGATTTAGGGATTAGGCAAGTACCAGAAGATTTAATTGAAGCTGCAAATGCATTTGGTTCAACTACATCGCAAAAGTTATTTAAAGTTCAGTTACCTCTTGCAACGGGAACTATAATGGCTGGTGTAAACCAAAGTATCATGCTCTCTTTATCGATGGTTGTTACAGCTTCGCTTGTAGGTGCACCAGGACTTGGGGTAGATGTATATCGTTCTGTAACACAGGTTAACATTGGAATGGGGTTTGAGGCTGGACTAGCTATTGTAGTCATTGCGATTGTATTAGATCGGATTACGCAAGGATTTCATAAGAAAAGAAGAGTGTAAATAGAAATGAAACACGCATTGTAAGTGAGGCTACTTATTATGATGCGTGTTTTTTATTTGAATGAAATAAGGTTACATACGCACAATTACTGAACTTCCAGCTGGTGCACACACTTGATTTTGTTGTTGTTCCATCGCTTTTATTAATTGATTATTTTCTTCAATCAATGAGATCAATTTTGCTAATTGATGTTCCAGGTTCGCTATACGTTGCATCATGTAATGAAAATCATTAGGGATTGGTGGTGTAGTTCATACGGCGTTGTTTGAATAAGAGGTTGGTGGGTAATTCATGTGAGAATTCCAATGTGGATGCATATGATTTGTTCCTCCTTCAAGAAAAGATTTCTTTTTCTATAATAAATGCCCATCTCTGTTTAAAGGTGACTCGATGAAAAAGAATTACAAAGGTTTATACTGTTAAATTGAAATAATAGGAATATATAATAAATTTATTTCTGAATAGTCTGAACGGAAGGGTGTTTTATGGTATTATAATGGTAAATCCAAGGGATAGAGGGATGCATATGTCGACACAAAGTCACTTTGAAGCACACTGTTTTATATGTCAGAAACATAAAGGGGAGATTAAGGTGCTAGGCGGGGCAATCTATGAAGATGAACTCGTATATGTGGGGCATGTTCATTGGGAAGAAGAGGAAACGTATCTCGGATATGTAATGATTGATATAAAAAGACATGCACCAGGATTAGCTGAATTAACAGAAGAAGAAGCGAAAGCTTTTGGTTTAATTACGAGTAGAGTAAGCCGTGCATTAAAAGAATGCGAGGGTGCAGAACATATTTATGCTTTCGTTTCCGGTAATGGAGTCAATCATATGCACATGCATATAATTCCTCGTTATCCAAATACACCGAAGGAATTTTGGTCACCAACTAAGATCGCCAATTGGAAAGGTGCACCTTATGGACAAGCAGAACAAATCCAAAAACTATGCGAAAGAATACGAACGTATATGGTGAATGAGTATGCATACAACAAATAATACACAATATTCATGGGTTGGTAGTGATGAAATGTGTTTAGGCGAAATTTCAGTTAAGCAGTATGGTGATATAGTGCTTGGCAGATATGGTGGAAATACGAGTGCAGGCGCAAAGAAGAATGAAGATGGCGCTTTCGTTTGGTCAAATGGAGATTGGGAATTTGCGATGATATTAGATGGACACAATAGTGCAGAAAGTGTCGCCTTAGTAGTACATACAATCCAAAATGACTATGAAAATATAAAAGTTTTATTAGAAGAACCAATTGAAATAGCATTCCGTTCTGTTGAAAATCATATCCTTACACTTTTTCAATCTAATTCGTTTCAACAGGCGTGTCAGCAAGTAAAGGGTGAAACAGCATGCTTAATTTGTGTGCGAAAAGAAAATTATATTTGGTGGTTTTCTATAGGAGATTGCCTCGTTTATGTATTTCATGAAGAGTTACATAAGCTAGGACAGTATATGCTGAACCAACGTCATTTTTATGAATGGATTGGGAATGTGAATACATTTTCTTTACCTGTTCCATGTTATTCATCGGGTATTCGAGAGCTACGTACAGGAAGAAATAGAATCGTAATGGTAACAGATGGCTTACTAGAATACGGAGAACGTCGTTATGAAAATCCAATTCATTTATATAAAGATATATATGAAAACAAAGTGAAACTAACAGAATGTATTCAAAATGTACTAGAGCATGTTCATCACCAACTTGGTCGAGATAGTGCAACGATAATTAGTTGGGATTATGATAATCGTGTATATGCTACTTATCCAAGCGATCAGCCGGAGAAAATACGATCTTCAAATTAGTAAAATAGGGGGTAGGAAATGAAAAGACCCTTATTGCGCGCGGAAGCTATTATCATAGATGAGGAGCATTCTAAAATTCTTGTTCAATGTAATGAAGAAGAGACATTTTATCGTTTTCCAGGTGGATCGATTGAGTATGGAGAATCGGCATATGAAGCGATTATACGGGAGTTACTTGAGGAATATGATTTACAAGTTCGAGTAGTAGAATTAGCGATTGTAAAAGAACACATATTTGAAGTTGATGGAGAATCACACCATCAATGTACGTTGTTTCATTGGTGTAAACCTGTAAAGTCTATAAGTGAAGTGTTAGTTCATAAAGAACATAAGAATATTATTCTTATATGGAAAAGTATACAGGAGTTAAAAGATAAACTGACTTATCCTGAGGGGATTGTTTCTTTGATAGAACAAAAGAGCGATAATATTGCCCATTTACTTACTCAAAAAGTATATTCCTAATTAATATGTATAACATTGGATTTTTAAGGATGGGGGGATGAACAATTTTCACAATAGTGATTGTGTTGATTCTATGGATTTTCGTGCTATATCTTTTAGAAAAGCTTGTGAGAAAGAAATTAAATATACCAAAACAAAGTGGCTGGCTTTATGAGCCTGTAAATGAGCTTCATAAATGGGGAGAGCGGATTATAATCATAATCTATTTAGTGGCTGGCTTTGTTTGTATTTATACTTCAGAGTATATAAAGGGTGTATATATATTATTTGTATTTTTAGGTACGCAACAGCTTTTTCGGGCGTATATGGAATGGAAATATGATAAAAAATCAAAAAAATATGTAATTTCTCTATTGGGAGTATTTTGTTTAATCATTACATTTAATGTAATGATATATTTATTCCAACCTGTTGGTTAAAAGAGCTAGATAATAAGAGTCGTTATCCCAATTTCAATGTGTATAACGACTCTTATTTATCAGTAGTCTTTTTACATTACATCTTCTTAAAACTCCTCAAAACAAGAAACTCCCATACTCTCCACGGAAGAATTTTTTTAGCAACGATCATCAATTTTACACCTTTCCCAATTGGGTATCGTAATGTTGCGTTTTTTGCTTCAGCAATCGCTACAATCTTTCTTGCAACATCTACTGGATTGCCAAATGTATCACTGCCATTATTAATATGATTTTGTATTTTATCCATATACGCTTTATAAGGAGAGGTTGATTCTGAATAATTTTCGGCAAGTTCTTTCCCAACTTCCCATATGTTTGTGTTATAGGAACCGGGTTCGATTAATGAAACGTCTATTCCATATGGTTTTACCTCTAGGCGAAGGGATTCACTCCAACCTTCTAATGCGTATTTTGAAGAAACATAGGGGGATAAACCTGGGAATCCAACTTGGCCACTAATACTACTTACATTAATAATTTTCCCACTTTTTTGTTTTCGCATATAAGGTAATACAATTTGAGTTATGGATATTGCTCCAAATACATTCGTCTCAAATTGTCTACGATATTCTTTTACCGGAATTTCCTCTATAAATCCACCACTCGCATAGCCTGCGTTATTGACGAGAATGTTTACTTGGTTTAATTCTTTTAAAAACAATTGGAATGCATGTATAGATTTTTGATCTGTTACATCTAATTGATGAATTTTGATATTTTGTTGTAAGTGTAATGCAGCAGCTTGAGATAATAATTCCGTTTGTTTATTAAGATTACGCATTGTAGCGATGACGAAATAGTCCTTTTTCGCAAGCTCGAGGGCAGTTAAAAGTCCAAATCCACTGGATGCACCTGTAATAATCACGATTTTACTCATTTTCCGCTCACTTTCTTTTTTCTTACATCATAGCGAGTTATACTTCAAAAATCTATCATTCTGGTCAAATTGACCTCCAGACATAGAGTTTATTCTCTCGTTATATACTACACAATTCCATTAGGAAAAGCTGAAGTAAAGCGCGAAGGTTCAGATGTCACAATTGTAGCAATCGGGGAACAAGTTCATACTGCTCTAGAGGCTGCGGAGCAATTAACAAAGAAAAGATTTGAAGTAGAAGTAATTGATCCGCCCTGCATCTATATAGCACCAGAGATCGCAAGCGTTGGTTTAACAGAAAAGGCAGTGCGTGATCAATATGGAGATATTTTCGTTGGAGAACTCCCTTTTACTGCAAATTTCGAGAAGGAGAATGTGTAAAAAACTAGCCTGTATCATAGATTATGATACAGGCTTTATATTTCAGTAATTAACTCTCTTTATATATATTTAACTTATGTAGGTAACTTTTATTTAATATAAATCGATTAAAGGATTTTTAAAAGAGAAAGGTGGTTACAGATAGCTACTTATTCTTAACTAACCTATGATAAACTGAAATTATCAAGATTTACCATATAGGACAATATCTTATGGAACAAATCGTGGGAGGTTATTTGGTTAAAATTGCAGTAAATTACTAAGATCTTTACCTGTCTTATTCTTCTAAATCAACTTAATATCAAAGGAGTGTATTATGATTATTAACAAACAAGAATTTTATGTAAATGGGATTAATTATACTGTTAGATCTGCAATGGATAAAGATGCAAATGATTTGTCTAAATTAAGATTACAAATTGATGGAGAAACTGAAAATCTGGACAGAGAAGAAGGGGAGGGATTCATAGATACAACGAGATTTGAAGAAATTATCAAAACGGACACTGAAAGTCCAAGAAACTTATTTTTAGTCGCGGTAGTGAACGATCGGATTGTTGGGTTTTCAAGATGTGAGGGAGTGTATTTAAAGAGATTCTCTCATAAAGTAGAATTTGGAGTATGCGTATTAAAAGAGTTTTGGGGATATAGGATTGGGAAAAATCTTTTAAAAGAGTCCATATCTTGGGCTAATGCCAATGATATAAAAAAAATGACGTTAAATGTTTTAGAAACAAACGATAAAGCAATTAAATTGTATGAAAAACTTGGTTTTGAAATTGAAGGTATATTAAAAAATGACAAAAGACTTGCGGATGGTAAATACTATAACACTATTATTATGGGGAGATTTAATGGATAATAATTAACCTTTCGTGAAAAAATACAGCGGAATGGGATAATTGAGGCACTTCAAAAAACAAAGGGAAATGTATCACTGGCGGCAAAACTGTTAGATGTCCCGCGTAGTACTTTTTATAAACGGATGCAGCGATTTCAGATATAAAAGAAGCAGGCTTCTATCAATCTGCTTCTTTTATATGTAAGTGCACGTTCTGTCGGAATATGCGCTTACCGGGGAAATAGTAGAGTCAAATAATTTCTAAAAACTAATATGATCTTATCTCCGGCTATACAAATTAAAGATAATTTTGCTTAAGGAATTGGGAAATCATATGATATTCATTCAACACTCTTTTTTTACCAGTATCAGTTAAATGCCAAGTATCTTTCGTAAGATTTCTATTATCTTGTAATGGAAGAACATCAATAGTCATGTCATTTGTAGCAAACGCAGTTGCTATAAGCAAGAATCTTTTCATAAAAAAAGTTTTTCCCGCTAATAAAATATTTTTGTTTTCTGTTGTTTTTGATAGAAGAAGCATTGCGTTTTTTATAACATCGTTAGCTGTATTCGCTTCTCCTATTATTGGAATAACTAGTTCTTGAGGAATTCCTGATTTAACTAGGATTTCTTTATGAAAGGTAAACTCATTTGCATTTAAAAATGGATTATGTACACTGGGAATCATAATTGTTTTAAAGCCTTCCTCATGAAATAATGTGATGATTTGTTCATTTAATTCTGTGTAATGACCGGGATGATAGAGAACAACATCTGGATTTCGAAATTCATATTGTCTTTCTATAAAGGTCATTTCACTTAGGAGAGTAGTAAATTGATCGTTCATAACATATATACCTCTTTCAAAAGAATGGATTATTTTTGTGTTATTCGGTATATATGAAGCTTTTTCCTTTTTCTTTATAACAGGAATGTTGCTAGTTTCAATTAAGTAGAAATAATAGAGAATCTGTCAAAATCTGCGCTTACCAGGGAAATAGTAGAATGCTTAGAACAACATTTCCTAAGGAAGATGTAAGTATTTCATATAAGGGGAGTTGTAAGTGAAGTACATAGAAGCCGGAATCGGAAATAAATGGTTGGTTCGAACAGAAATAGAACGAGAAGATGGAACAGAGTTTGAGCAAAAAGGAGTTGTGAAACCTATTTATTTTGAATCATGCTATTTACGAGTTTGGTTTAGAAAAACTTGTTTGATTTTTGATTCAAAAGAAGGGTTTAAAAAGATGAGAAAAAATCGAAATGAGTATAAGTTTATTTTGGGGATTGTGAGTAAAGTACAATAATATAAGCATACAGAAAATCTGTAAGGAGAATGGCATATGGCGATTTCTACATACTACAAACAAATCCGTGAAAAAGTAGGGTCTGATCTTATTTTCATGCCGAGCGTAGCGGCAATTATTAAAAATGAGCAAGGGGAAATCTTATTTCAATATCCGGGTGGGGAATTTTGGAGTTTACCTGCAGGAGCAATTGAACCTGGTGAAACTCCAGAAGAAGCAGTTGTTCGTGAGGTGTGGGAAGAAACCGGTTTACGAGTACAAGTGAAAGAAATAAAAGGGATTTTTGGAGGGAAAGACTTCCGTCATACATATTCAAATGGAGATCAAGTGGAATATATCGTTGTTGTGTTTGAATGTGAGGGAGTTGGAGGAGAGTTGAGAGCGATAGATGAGGAATCGTTAAAACTTCAATACTTTTCATCACAGGAAAGACCAAAGCTAGCATTGCCATATCCAGAAGAAATATTCCTATAAACGATTAAATAGCACACTTTCTTCATAGAGACGAGAGTGTGCTATTCATTTTTATATAAGCCCGCTGTATACAGCTCTGTTAATGTACAAACAACCTCCTCTAGATTTACATCGATCTCATTTCGGACAATCTCCCACTGAAACGTTTCATTCATATAAAACCAACTGCGTGCCACAATTGCTTTATTTAATTCTTTTCTAGCTAATCTATTATTTTGAGAATAGGTAATATCTTGTATAATTCGGCTAATAAAACGTTCTCGAATGTCATTCCACTTTTGTCGAACTTCTTTTGACACACCGATAGCCTCTTCAACGACTTGTAATATATTTCTTTCTTCTTCAGCTAATTGTAAAAAAGCTCGCACTTGATTTTCAATCATACTGTGAGCTTCTTTTTTTGTTTTAGGAAAAAAGGAACGTTCAGCGATTTTGTAAAAACGATTCATAACATTTTCCATAAGGACTATGAGGAGCTCATCTTTATTTTTAAAATAAACATATGCCGTACCATAACCAGTTTCAGCATGTTTAATAATTTGAGAGATTGTTGTTTTGTGAAATCCGTTTTCTAAAAAAACATTGCGGGCAGATTTTAATAATTTATTTCTCGTTTCTATAGATCGCTGTTGTCTTGTTGAAAGAAGATCTTTTCCCAAACTGGACACTCCTTTATACTGAAATATCTGAAAATATAACTTTATTCTAGTAGAAGCGAATGCAAAAAGTCAACTGACATAATATCATTGACGTCATGTCAGTTATAGTGTTATATTTCAACTAGTTAGAATAAAAAGAAAATTAAGAGAAGGTGAAAGAATGTATCGAGAGCCATTTGAACCATCTTACGAATATGCAATGGAATGTGATAAATACGATGAACTTGCTGATTTTCAAAAAGAATTTTATAAGAAAGCAGATACAATATATTTAGATGGTAATTCATTAGGATTACTTTCAAAAAGAGCAGAAAAATCTTTACTTACTATGCTAGATTCATGGAAAGAGTATGGTATTGACGGGTGGACAGAAGGAGAATATCCTTGGTTTTTTCTCTCTGAACAATTAGGCGAATTAACTGCTCCTCTTGTTGGTGCTTTACCTGAAGAGGTAATTGTAACCGGTTCCACGACGACGAATATTCATCAAGTGATTGCGACATTTTATGAACCGAAAGGAATTCGTACAAAGATTCTTGCGGATGAATTAACGTTCCCATCAGATATTTATGCTTTGCAAAGTCAAATCCGTTTAAAAGGACTAGATCCAGATGAACATCTTGTACGAGTGAAGAGCAGGGATGGTAGAACGCTGCAAGAGGAAGATATTATTGATGCGATGACTGATGATATTGCGTTAATTTTATTGCCTGCAGTGCTATATCGAAGTGGACAAATTCTTGATATGAAGCGATTAACAGCTGAAGCGCACAAGCGTGGTATCTATATTGGTTTTGATTTATGCCATTCCATCGGTTCAATTCCGCATGACTTTAAAGGGTGGGGTGTTGATTTCGCAGTATGGTGTAATTATAAATATTTAAATGCAGGACCTGGTGGGGTTGCTGGATTATATGTAAACAAAAAACATTTCAATCGTCTTCCAGGGCTTTCTGGTTGGTTTAGTTCAAGAAAAGATAAGCAATTTGATATGGAACATACATTAACAGCAGCTGAGCATGCCGGGGCATATCAAATTGGCACACCTCATGTGTTAAGTACAGCGCCACTTATTGGTTCACTTGAGATTTTCAAAGAAGCTGGCATTGAAAGATTGCGAGGAAAATCATTACACATTACTCGTTATATGTTAAATTTAATCAACCATGAACTGAAGGGGATGGGATTTACAATTGGAAATCCATTAGAGGATGATAAACGCGGAGGGCATATATATTTAGAGCATCCAGAAGCTGCACGTATATGTAAAGCTTTAAAAGCAAATGGAGTTATTCCTGATTTTCGTGCACCAAATGGGGTTCGCCTTGCGCCAGTTGCTTTATATAACACGTACGCAGAAGTGTGGAAATCTGTGCAAATCTTGAAGAAAATCATGAAAGATGAAGAATATAAAAAGTTTGAAAATAAGCGAGAGGTTGTGGCATAAGCAATGAAGGAATCTGATTGGATTGATATTTCACAACCATTAAATAATGATATTGCGACATGGCCAGGAGATACGCCATTTTCATACGAAGTATCATGGGCAAAAGAACAAAGTGGATCTGTTAATGTTGGAAAATTAACGATGAGTATTCATACGGGTACGCATATTGATGCGCCCTTTCATTTTGATAATAACGGAAAAAGGGTACTAGATTTAGATGTTAATGTCTATGTTGGTAAAGCTCGAATTATAGATGTATCAGGTATCGAAAGTATTGGCGCAAAAGAATTAGAAAAATTCCCTTTAGATGGGGTAGAGAGGTTATTACTTCGGACTTCTTCGCATGGGAATGCACAGGAATTCCCGCAAGTAATTCCGTATTTACGTGCTGATATTGCACCATTTCTTTCGGAAAAAGGCATTCGATTAATTGGAGTGGATGTACCTTCTGTAGATCCGCTAGATGATAAAGAATTAGCGGCGCATCACCAATTATTTAAATATGGTATTCATATTTTAGAAAATGTTGTATTAGACCATGTACAAGACGGAGATTATGAACTGATTGCCCTGCCACTTGCATTGACAGATGCGGATGGGAGTCCAGTTCGAGCTGTAATAAGACCACTATAAGAGCAAGTAGATGATGCATAGAAGGGGTGTTCATTTTTATGAAAGAAAATGAAAAAGTAATTATGGAAAAGGGAATTCATACGGATTTTAAAGAAAATATGACATACGGAGAGTACTTACAATTAGATAGTTTGCTAGGAAGTCAAAAAAGGTTATCTGATCATCATGATGAAATGTTGTTTATTGTCATTCATCAAGCGAGTGAACTTTGGATGAAGTTGATTTTACATGAGCTTAGTGCAGCGATTGAATCTATTCAAAATGATAGGCTGGCTCCAGCTTTTAAAATGCTTGCGCGCGTTTCAAAAATTCAATCGCAAATTATTCAATCTTGGGATATTCTTGCAACGCTCACACCATCTGAATATATTGAATTTCGTGATTCACTCGGCCAAGCATCAGGATTCCAGTCTTATCAATACCGTATGATTGAGTATGCGCTTGGTTATAAAACACCTCATGCATTAAAAATTTATGAAAAAGATCCAGAGTTACATGCTCGTTTGCATAAAGCGCTTCATTCACCAAGTCTTTACGATGTTGCAATTCAGGCACTTGTAAAAGAAGGGTTCCAAATCAATCCAAATGTTTTAAATCGTGATATTACACAGCCTTATGAAGAAGATGCGACAGTTGAAGCTGCATGGTTAGAGGTGTATGCTGATGTGAAGAAATATTGGGATTTATATCAACTGGCAGAAAAGTTAATCGATATTGAAGATTGGCTCCAGCAGTGGCGCTTCCGTCATATGAAAACAGTAGAGCGAATTATTGGACATAAAATGGGAACAGGTGGATCATCTGGTGTTTCTTATTTAAAACGTGTTCTTGATCAACGCTTTTTCCCAGAACTTTGGAATGTGCGGACGAAGTTATAAAGTAAAGATTATATAATTGTTAGTACATCACTTATTGAAGCGTGGTGTACTTTTTTCTTTGTAATTATGTGTAAAAAAGATATCTAATAACACGGTAATTCACATTATAAATCGCATACCTAATAACAAACAAAAACGCCCAGACATATATCATTCTGAGCGTTGATTTATTATTTCGCTTATTCAGTTAAAGCACCCGTTGGTTTAGTAAACTATTTTCATTTCAGGCAATATCGTTTTTAACTCCATTAAGTCATTTATGACCAAATCAGCCTGAGCAAGTTCATCTTCTTGTGCAAAATCAAAATTACATCCAATTGCAATTAAACCATTATCCTTAGCTGCATTTATATCAGATAGACGGTCTCCAACTACCGCTGCCTTTTTTATGTCATATTTTTTTATAATTGTTTTAACTAAATCTCCTTTGTCGAGTGTTCGTATTTGTTGAATACTAAATGTTTCAGTAACCCAATTATCCAAATTATAATAACTCACAATTGCTTGTAAATATTCCGTTAAACCATTACTCGCTATGTAAATTGAACAATTATTTTCTTTTAAATAACGGAAAACTTCCTTTACATTAGGATATAAAGCACCTTTCCCACTTCTTATGTTTTCAACTAATCTTTCCAGAAAATAAGCATCCGTTTGTTCTCTTACTTCATTGGAATGATTAGGTAACAAAGCTTCCCAAACTTTTGGTAAAGGTACACCCATAATTTCACGGTATTTATTAATGGGGGTTACTGTATCCCATAAATTTAGTGACCGTAAATGGTTAAAAGTATCATTAAGTGATAATTCTAGAATTTTTTCTGTTTGAAATAGAGTTCCATCCATATCAAAAATCAGTGATTGTAACATTACTTTCTCTCCCTTTTTACCATTGCTGAATAACTTCTAAAGTTTAACATAAAGACAGAATAACTTAACCAATCCCTATTCAGCTAATCTGACTCATCAGTTTAAGTACAAATTCTCACAATCTTTATATACATTTTAACATAAATTTACAATGACCTTTCTCTTTTTTTCAAAAGAGTTTAGAAATAACATAGCATTTAACAATAAAATTAACACCATAATTCAAACAATGACTATTGCCACGCTGTTATTTGGTATGCTATTTTGTACTTATTTTCCTTGGAAATATTGTTACATCAATGAAAAAAGCATACCAATTCGTATGTTAATTGATATGCTAATTCGTATGTTATTAAGTGTTTTTCCACGAAAACGAAACTACTTAGTATGAGTGACCATGTCTTATATCTATAGTATATGTTTGCCACACGTGAAATTGGATATTTTTTTAGAAAGTACATAGAAATAGAAATATTTATTTGATTTGAGTAGAATAGTAAAAACAGACAAGAACAGTATACATTTGGAGGAATACATATTGGATTTTTACAAGTTGGAAAATCAATTTATGAAAAAGAAAGTGAATGCATTTCTCGTATATCAACAAGGTGAGTTAACAACAAAATATTATAAAACAAAAGAATGCGCACACAATTTATATAAAATTAATTCTATCACGAAAAGTATCGTATCAATTTTAATCGGTATAGCAATAGATAAAGGCTACATAAATGATATACATACGCCTATAGCAAAATGGTTTCCCAATGTACCGAAAGAAAAGAAGGAATTAACCATTTATCACTTGTTAACAATGACAACTGGTGAAGAGTGGAAGGAGTTTGGAAATGGAGTTGTATTTCCAAATGATTTCGTGGAATCAGATAATTGGATAAATTATATTTTGCAGAAGCCGTTAATGGAAGAGATAGGGGCAAAAATGAATTATAATTCAGGCTCTTCACATCTGTTAAGTTATATACTACAAGTTGCTACTGGAAAAACAACGGAGCAGTTTGCAAAGAAATATTTATTTAATCCTTTACAAATTACCGAATATGAGTGGCAACAAGATCCTCAAGGTATTTATGTTGGTGGATTTGGTATGAAAATGAAAGCAGATGATTTGTTAAAAATAGGATTATTATGTCTGCAAAATGGTTTCTGGAATGGAGAAAGGATTGTATCCTCAAGTTGGATTGAACAATCAAGTAAGGTTCGTTTTATGACATATGAACATGTTGGAGCATACGGTTATCACTGGTGGGTATTAGACAATGAAAGATTTCACATACCGTATTGTATGTATTTTGCTATGGGATATGGAGGGCAATACATTATCATCATTCCGAGATTAGAACTTGTAGCCATTATAAGTAGTCAAATGCCTAAGCGTGGGTTAGTACCATTAAAATTATTTATAAATCATTTACAAGAGAACGTTAATCATACATAAATAGAAGGAGAGTATAGTTAAGCAAGAAGTGAAAGTTAAATAGTAATAAAAAAGAGGGAATCGAGATGATTTCCTCTTTTTTAATCCCGCTATTCGCTGACAATAAGATTCTAATGTCAAGAATCAAAGAAACAACAGAAGATAAGTGGGGAAATAAAAGCCTGTAAAAGCTTGGTTAGTTGAACATTATCTACTGCTCTTTTGAAATGTAATCTTCAAAAACTTCTCCGTTCTTGTATCAAACTCTACATCAACAAAAACACCATATTCCTTTCCATCTTCACGCAGCCATAATTTGAATTTTTCTGTTGTTATATTCACTGTCTTCGGTTTTCTTCCAATATGAAGGTAATCAATAATTTGCGCTTTTGGATAGTTTTCTTTCGTTTTTTCTACCGCAAGTTTACCCCATTTTGCATATGGTGGTTGTGCGTGAACAACTGATGAATGAGTATATGTATTGCAATATGCTGTAACAAATACAATTCCTAATACAAAACATGCAAAAATACGCTTCATAATAAACTCCTTTTAGCCGTTTTTCTTATTGTGTACATGCAGTCTAAATCATATAAGTTTGGATTTTTTTGTCTTCTTTACATAAAAGCGTTTTATTTACAAAACATAACCATGAAATCATCACTGCAAATAAGGAGGGAAATATGTGCGTCATACAGTTATTTTTAAAATACTGATTTTGTTTGTATTAATCGGTATATCTGTAATTGTAAGTAGCGGGCAGACAAGAAATGCCCAAGCCTTTTCTAATCAGGTGATTCAAAGAGGTGCCTCTGGAGAAGATGTCATTGAACTACAGTCTCGATTGAAATATAACGGATTTTATACGGGAAAAGTAGATGGTGTATTTGGTTGGGGTACATATTGGGCACTAAGGAATTTTCAACAAAAGTTCGGTTTACCTGTAGATGGCTTAGCGGGGGCTAAGACGAAGCAGATGCTTGTAAAAGCGACAAAGTATGAGAAATCAACTGCTAATAAAGGGAACACGGGTGGACAAAGTAATAAGCCAGCCCAAAATAAAGGTACAAATGTGCCAAATGGTTATTCACAAAATGATATTCAATTAATGGCGAACGCAGTTTATGGTGAATCCCGTGGTGAACCATATTTAGGGCAAGTTGCAGTTGCGGCAGTTATTTTGAATCGTGTGACAAGTGCATCATTCCCGAATACAGTATCTGGAGTGATTTTTGAACCACGTGCATTTACAGCAGTTGCTGATGGACAAATTTATTTAACGCCAAATGAAACGGCGAAAAAAGCTGTATTAGATGCTATTAATGGTTGGGATCCTACTGGAAATGCACTGTATTATTTCAATCCAGATACTGCAACGAGTAAATGGATTTGGAGTCGACCACAAATTAAAAAAATCGGCAAACATATTTTCTGTAAATAGAGCGGAGGTGAAGAAATGTTAAGAGGTATCGTAATTGTATTGTTAACAATCGGCGTAGTTGGAACAGGGTATTGGGGTTATAAAGAACACCAAGAAAAAAATGCGGTGTTAATTCGAGCAGAAAACAGCTATCAGCGTGCGTTTCATGATTTAGCGTATGAGGTTGATTTATTACACGATAAAATCGGAACAACACTGGCAATGAATTCACGTACATCTTTATCACCGGCATTAGCGGATGTGTGGCGTTTAACATCGGAAGCTCGTTCTGATGTAGGACAACTACCTTTAACATTAATGCCGTTTAATAAAACCGAGGAATTTTTAGCGAATATTGGTGATTTTAGTTATCGCACTGCCATTCGTGATTTAGAGAAAGAACCTTTAAACGATCAAGAATATAAAGCGCTTCAAACTCTATATTCAAATGCTGGCAACATTCAAGATGAGCTTCGAAAAGTACAGCATCTCGTTTTGAAAAATAATTTACGTTGGATGGATGTAGAACTTGCGCTTGCGTCAAATAAAGATCCAGCGGATAACACGATTATTGACGGGCTTAAGACGGTTGAGAAAAATGTAACATCTTATTCTTCAAATAATTTCGGTCCAACTTTCACAAGCATGCAAAAGGCGAAAAAAGGCGGCTTTGAAGCAAAAGGTAAAGCGATTTCAAAAGAGGAAGCGGCAAAAATAGCAAAATCATTTTTAAATTTAAAAGGCAATGAAAAAGTAGAAGTTGAGAAAAGCGGAAAAGGTGCTAAAGAATCATTTTATAGTGTGAAAATTCAAGATCCTGAAACAAAGAATGAATTTTATATGGATATTACCGAAAAAGGTGGATATCCAATATGGGTAATGAATAACCGTGAAATTAAGGAACAAAAAATTAGCTTAAATGACGCAGGAAGTAAAGGATTAACTTTCTTAAAGGACCATAAGTTTACCAATATGGAGCTCTTTGATAGTTCACAGTACGATAATATTGGTGTGTTTACGTACGTTGTGAATGAGAATAATGTGCGTATTTATCCAGAAGCAATTCAAATAAAAATTGCTTTAGATGATGGATCAATTGTTGGTTTTTCAGCAAAAGAATATTTAGCATCACATCAAAAACGCACCATTCCAACTGCAAAATTAACGGCTGCTGATGCAAGAAAGAAAATCAATCCAGATGTAAAAGTAATGGAAGAACGCAAGGCGGTTGTTGTAAATGATGTGCATAAAGAAGTATTGTGCTATGAATTTGTCGGGACATTAGGAAAAGATACGTACCAAATTTTTATTAATGCAAATGACGGAACTGAAGAAAAAGTGAAAAAGATGCAGGCTGTCGAAAAGATTTATGATTAAACATCAATGATAAAGTGGTGAAAATGATGAAAATCCTTATATATATGCTTATGATTTGTTTTGCTATCACAGGGTGTAGTGTAGGAAAAAAAGAGAATGCTCATGAAAAACCAGAACAAAAAAATGTATCTATGCGAAATGTTAGCTATACAAAAGATAAAACAAAACCGAATGAACAAGTGGCAGATCATTTAGCTTCTTTAGCTTCTAGTATACCAGGTGTAAAAGATGCGACCGCAGTCGTTATTGGAAAATATGCTGTTGTTGGCATTGATGTAAAGGCAAAACTGGATCGAACTCGTGTAGAATCAATCAAGTATTCTGTCGCTGAAAGCTTAAAACATGATCCAAATGGTGCAAATGCAGTTGTTGTAGCGGATGTTGATACGTATGAACGATTAAAGCGAATGGGGAATCAAATTAAGCACGGAAAAGCTGGCGAAGGAATTCTTGATGAACTTGCTGCAATTGTTGGACGTGTTATGCCACAAGTACCAAATGATATGATTGAAAATAAAGAAACGAATCCGATTAAAGAAAACGACAAACAGTTACCAAAAGATGAAGAGAATGAATTAAGAAAAGAACAAGAAGATCAATCAAATAATCATCTTAAAAGATAACAAAAACATCTCGTGCTATATGGCGCGAGATGTTTTTGTTAATTATTAATATTCAGTTTATCAAAAAGGGAATATATGGTTTAATAATAATTAGGAAGTTACGACAGATCCACCGTGTATAAAACTATATAAAACTATCTGAAAATGATGAATAAAAAACATAACAAAGAAGGAGGTTTATCCTGGTTTCTCTGCGATATATTACATTTAGATATGCTTGGGTATCGTTTTTAAACCAGAGATAGTTGTAATGATGAAAAATAAATGCGCACTCATAGTTTGTGGTCTTAGTCTGTGTGTGATTTTTGGTATGACAGCGTGTGATAAAAAGAAAGAAATAAAGAAACAAACAACAACTTCTTCAACTGTCACAGAAAAAAAGAAGAGAGAAACAATTGATATGAATATTTTCTCACAAATAAATGAAGGAATGACATATAACGAAGTAAAAGAATTAATAGGATTTGAAGGGGATTTACTTATAAATCAAGGTAATGAAAATTCATCAAACTATAAACAAACTTTTGCCTGGAAAGGAAATCCACCACAATCCTTTGCTGAGATTACCTTTTTAGATGGAAAAGTACGTTCTAAGTCACAGCAAGGTTTAAGTTAGTAATTAGAAGAAAAGGGGAAATAAAAATGAATTTGCAAACAGAAGATATTCAGCTTATTCCATATGATGAAAAATATAAAGAAATTATAGACGCATTTATTTTACCTAGTGAACAAATTCAATTTACAGCAAAACCAAGTGACTTGCTTGAAAAAGCTAAAAAAGACACAACTCGAAATGTTATTGTTATTTTAGCGAATCATACACCAGTAGGAATTTTTGCATTACAATCAGGAACGAGGGTAGCAGAATACACAGATAATCCCAATGCTTTACTTTTAGTTGCCTTTTCTATCAATTACGAGAAACAAGGAAAAGGGTATGCCAAAAAAGGATTAGCCTTATTACATGACTTTGTAGCATCCTATTTTCCGAATAAAAATGAAATTGTACTAGCTGTAAATGAAAAAAATATTCCTGCTCAAAAGCTGTATTTAAAAGTAGGATTTGAAGATAGAGGTCAAAGAAGAATGGGCCCAATTGGAAGGCAGCTTGTTTTATATTTACCATCTTGATAATTCACCAAGTATACGTGCGACCGAATGTAGATGGTCTCCAAAAGGAAAAGAGACGCTGCGTAGTGTGGTAATATCAATGATAGCTATTTTGCGTAATAACTGTTATGAAATTGATTATAAACATTACCGGCTTATTGATGAACTGGACCAACATTAGAACAAGTTTGTAAAAAATATGAAGAAGAAAGAGAAGGCATTCCTATGTAAAGGAATGCCTTCTCCTATTATGTATACCTTTATTGATAACGTTTCGAAACAACGAATTCTACAAGTGGAATAACAATGAATGAAGAACAAAGCGCTATAAATAAAGGGAGATTTTGAATATTATCAAGCGAATATAAGGTAGAAAATCCTTCTGACCAAATCAATAAAATAAACATAATAACGACTAATACAAAATATCCAATTTTGAAACTTTTATATGTAATTTGTTGTCCCATTTCATCTTGACTTTCTTCTGACACGCTGTTTGGATCTCCCCATGTCATATGATTTATTAAATAACTAATTATTAAAGAAGCTCCAAAAATAGTCCCTCCGAGAATGGCTCCTTCGGTCGTATATTTGTATGCGCCATGTATGAGTATTCCAAGTAATGATAGTATAATAACTACGAAAATAAAGTTATTCTGATTCATCGTATTCACCTCTTTATAAGTGTAAAAAACTATTTACACTTAATAGTATAAAAATGACAGGGAGTAATGTCAAATATATTTTACATAAATAGATAAATTTATGAAAATTAATTATTTATTTCTCAGTTTAGAAATAAACATTAAAAAACAGAAAGGAAAAAGATTTCTATTTGGTTTGAATGTTAAAGTTATTATTTGCATATATTTGGAAGGGATGTCAGATTAAATTGGGGGGTAAATATGTCCATACTTTTAAAAGCGGGTGCAGACGCTGGAAATAACGGTTTAAAGTTAATGGTGAAAGGCCAAAATCCGATTTATATTCCAAGTATATATTCACTGTATATTGGGGAACCGACAGGCTTATTAGACGAAGAGGATGTACCGATATCTGAAGTGGAAAATCATATAGATGTGACGATTAATTCATCTTCACTCATGTTGAATAATGTACGTTACATTGTTGGGCAAAAGGTTATCAATGATCAGTTGAAAGGGACAGAAGTAGAGAAGAAGTCTAATAAATCTACAGATGAATTAATGGTTCTAACGATTTTATCAGGTTTAGCAATTAGCGCTATGCGTCATAGTCCGAAATTAGATCATATTAATATTCGTTACGATTTATCAGTTGCTCTTCCAATGCAAACTATTACGCAAGAAATCGCAGCAGAAAACGCTAAACGTTATATGGGAAATCATAAAATTATTTTTCATTATCCAAATGGAAGAGATGTAACGATAAATATATCCATTGAGTACTGTAAATGCTTACCAGAAGGGGCGTCTGGTACCTGGGGGATTGTGTACGATGAGGAAGGTAATATTTTAAAACATAAAGTTGCAAGTGAAAAAGATGCTATTACAGAGATTGATTTTGTGGATAAAACATTATTATCTTTTGATATTGGTGCGGGTACAACTGAGGAAGTTGTTTCATTTGGAGTGAATTTTAGACCGCAATTAAGTAAAGGATTGTCCTATGGAGTTAAAGAAACTTTATTGCAGATTATTACAAGATGGAATCGGAAGCATCCGACAAAAACAATAGATAGTATTACAGAGTTTAATCAAATTTATTTAAATGAGAAACACCCAAGGCATGCAATGCTAGTAGAAGAGTCACAACAGGCATTTCTAGGATTAGCTGCACGAGTTGCAACGGATATTATTAATAAAATTGATGATATGAAAGATGATCCGTATGTATTTATCTATGGCGGGGGCGCTGTCATCATTAAAAACAGTTTGCAACTTATTTTAAAACAAAAAGGTCGTTTGAAAAATGTAATATTTGTAGATAACCCTCTATTTACAAATGCACGTGGATTATTAGTTTACACATGTTCACCACGGTATAGAGAACATAAACAAAAAGAATTGGGATTTACGAATTTAACAATTAGTTAGTTGGTGTGAGTATGGGGCGCAAGCGGTATAAGCGTGGTGATCGGGTAAAAATCCATTTAAATAAATCTGTATCTTCTGAAATGATCGCATGGATTAATAAGCAATCTGATGTAACAAAATTTTTTTTATACGGTGCCCAGCAATTGTTTAAACAAGTAGGCGATATTGATGTATCTAAAACTTTACCTAGCAGCTATGTTTTTTCCATGTATATTGAACCTACTTCTATGTTTAAATTTGAAGTAAATCCTCTTAGAAAAGTGTCAATGGAAAAGAAAGGACCTGCCGAATGTGTAGAAAATAAATCTTGGGAATTTATTGATCAAATAGATTGTCCCTTCTTTTAAAACATATAAAAGTATATCTAAAGCCTACCACTGTAAATATGATTAAGTGGTAGGCTTTTTTTGCCCATTAATCATGCGAAATTCAAACCGAAAGTACGGAATATTTTGAAGGTAAATGGATGTTTATTAAAATAAAAAAATAAGGAGGGAGAATTTTGAAAGCGATTCTTCATAACAAAGGTCATGATACTTTTTTTCCTTGTCTAATGTACTCTATTCGATTCATTTTTTTACCTGCGATTTCTTATGATTAAACTGATAAGTTGGACACCCTTTAACCTGTGTTTTTATTCGGAATACGCCACCAGCATATGGATAAACTTCTAATTGATCTTGGTTCATTCTTGTCCTAGCAGTAGTAATATATAATTCTGTTAAGTCAGGTCCTCCAAATGTACAGGAAGTTACATTGAGTGCAGGAACAGGAACTGTTAGAATTTTTTCGCCAGTCATTGGATTCCATCTTGTGATTTTAGCACCGCCCCAATGTGCAATCCACAAACAGCCTTCCTCATCAATTGTCATTCCATCAGGTAATCCTTCACTATTAGGAATAATAATGATATCTATTGGGTTACTAATTGTTCCAGTGTGTATATCATAATCAAAACGAGTGACTTTTTTAGTAGGTGTGTCAATGAAATAAAGATACCGCTGGTCGGGTGACCAGGCTAAACCATTGGATGTATTTACATGTTCTAATTGCTTTTTTACACTAAAATCAGTATCCAAGAAATATAAAGAACCAGCTGCGCTGACTCCATATAAATCGGTAGTGCCAGCCCAAAAGCGACCAGCGGGATCGCACTTTCCATCGTTAAAGCGATTTTCTGGCAGGTGAGACTCCGGGTTATGAATAAGTTTTAATTCCTCTGTTTCAAGATTAAGAGAATGGAAACCACGCTCCATTGCTAATATAACTCCGCCAGATGCATCTTGAACGACACATCCAATTTGTTGGTCTAATGAAATTTTACGATTTATATTTGTAATAGGGTTATAAATGCATACCTTTTTCCCTAAAATATCAACCCAGTATAATATTTGTTTTTCTTCATCCCAACAAGGGCCTTCTCCTAAGTTTGCTTTAGCATCGATAACTAATTCTAATTTTCCTAACAATGTATTTTTCTCCTTTCTATAAAGATAACCTATATATATTCGATGAAAATGGTAGCAAACCCTTTAATTTGGAGAAATTTGACAACGATAACATTATAAATTATTATATGGAAAATAACTTATAACAAAAGTGGCAATGAAGAGAAGAGTAGTTAAGAATGATTGCATACAGAGAACTCCGGTAGCTGAGAAGGAGGGGTAAAAATCTTAATGAAAAAAGACTTGGAGCTGCGCATAGAACTAACTTGTTTAGGGATAATGCGACGGGTTCTCCCGTTATAGAGATAGGGTATAAGCAAATGATTGCCGTACCTGAAGAGATTAATATGGTGACATATTAATAAACTGAGGTGGTACCACGAAGTGAACAACTCTCGTCCTCAAGATGAATAATCTTGGGGGTGGGAGTTTTTTTGTTTTGAAAAGGAAGTGGAAGAGTAAATAAAAAATTAATAAGAGGTGAATTATATGCACTGGGCATATCAAATCGCGCATGAACTTATTCAAAAACATCCAAATAAAGAGACGTTTGTATGTGCATCCGGAATTAGTCCTTCGGGGTCTGTTCATATTGGTAATTTTCGAGAAATAATAACGACCTATTTTGTTGTAAGAGCACTTCAAGATTTAGGAAAAAAGACACGATTTATATTTTCATGGGATGACTACGACCGATTTAGAAAGGTTCCGAAAAACGTTGATTCATCATTTGAGAAATATATTGGTATGCCATATTGTGATATTCCAGATCCATATGGTTGCCATAAATCGTATGCAGAGCATTTTGAAAAAGAATTTGAAAAATCATTAGAAACTTTTGGTATTGATGTGGAGTTTATTTATCAACATGAAGAATATAGAACTGGGAGATATAATCAACATATACTTCAAGCATTAAAAAGAAGAAAAGAAATCTACGACGTATTAATGAAATTCAAAACGAGTGAACCATCTGAAGATGAGCGGGAGATTTTTTATCCAATTACGCTATATTGTGAGCAATGCGGGAAAGATTCAACAAAAATAACAAATTTTGATGAAACATCGGAAACAATCCGATATGAGTGTGAATGTGGGAGTCATAATGTATTATCAGTAACGCAAACGAGTCACATGAAATTAAATTGGAAAATTGATTGGCCGATGAGATGGATGATAGAAGATGTGATTTTTGAACCGGGTGGGAGAGATCATTCAGCCGAAACAGGTAGTTATAATGTTTCAAAGGAGATAGCTAGTAAAATTTTCAATTATGAGGCACCGAATTATGTTGCCTATGATTTCATTGGAATAAAAGGTAATAATCAAAAAATGTCAAGTTCTGCTGGGAATATCATTACTCCAAGTGAATTATTAAATGTGTATTTGCCAGAAGTCATTCTATTTATGTTTTCAAAATATAAACCAAATGCAGCATTTCATATTGGTATGGATGAGGATGTGATTCGGAATTATACTGAGTATGAAAGATATAAAGAAGGTTGTCAAAATAATAAGTTAAATAATGAAGAGTTCCGTGATGTAATTAGGCTTTCCGGCGTTAGTGATGAAAATGCCAGCTTACCAAAATTTAATCAAGTAGCAGGCGTCTTGCCATTAGTGAACTTTGATACTCATATTTTACAAGAGATATTAGCGAAAGTGGATGCAGATTATAGCTTGATTGACATTATGAAAATAAGTAATCGTGTGGAATACTGGATTCGAAATTTACAACCGCAAAAAATGATTGAAGTAAATAAAGAAAAGAATTGGGAGTTTTACGAAACATTGGAAGAGGTACAGAAAAGGTGGGTTTTAGAAGTTTGTGAAATAGTTCCTACAAATGCGGATAGTCCAAAGATAATGGAACAGATATATGAAATTTGTCATAATGAAAGTAAAAAGATAATGAAAGAGAATCAAAAATTACTTTTTAGAATCATTTATAGACTTGTTATCAATCAGCCAAGTGGTCCACGGATACCGTTACTTATATCTGTAATAGGTGCCGAGAAAATAGTGTCCTTATTGGATTTTTGTAACTAAGTAGAGTAGAATACTAACTCAAACACAAATTATATTATCAAGCTGTGTTTGAGGTGATTAATAGTATAACTAAGAATTCAAGGACTTGTATATGCGCGTCCTTGAATTCTTAAGGTTGTAACTAATAGAATGTGGTGAATTTTATAAAGTTATTATCGCGTATACATTTTCGGGCATTCATCCCCGATTGGTTCATAAAAACAATGGCTTTTAAATTGCCCTGCAAATGGTTGATTATACCATTCCGGTGGACAAGCACCAGTCGGCCGGAAATACCAAAGGGACCATCTTGCTGGCCAGCGCCATTCACCTTGTAACACACGTCTTGCAATTTCTTTTTCTGAGTCACGAGCACGTTGATAAAAATATCCGTATTGTACAGCTTCAAATCCACCTGGAGTTTGATATACCGCATCACTTACGGTACGTAATTGTTTAAAGTCTAAGCAGTCACAAAAAACGCGGTTTACTACAACGCAGCCGACAAGCTGTTCGCCTTGTCTACCTTCACCTTCAGCCTCAGCACGGATTAAGCGTGCTAATAAATCGACATCGCTTTCATTATAAGGAATAAGAGCCATATTAGTTCCTCCCTTGTAGAGGTGGTTATAGTAAAGGTTATGTAGGAAAATGAGTGTGGTGCTTTTACAAATGTGTTTTAAGAATAGTTGGCTTATAAAAGTGTTTGATTATTTTCTGTCTGTGTTGAATAAGAAAAGCATTGTTTCTTTCGCTGTGTTAACTTTAGTAAAGAATGTTGTCTTAACAAGGAGGGGATATGCAAGTGTAAAGTTTTTATTATTAGTCTGATTATAAATCACCATAGCATACTCCAAGTTCTAAGGTTTTATTTTATTAATTTCCCTATACAAACTACCCCGTTGGATCGATTCCCATTCATTGTTGTATATTCCACTTTCTCATATGCCAGCTGTTTAAAACCCTTCATCCAGCACTTTACTTGTTCTTCATTATGATGGCGTAAAATGGCTCCGTCAGGTAATTCAAATACACCGTATATATCATATTTTTGATAAAATTGGTCGTATCGCTTTAAATTACGATTGTCCTGATTTAATAGAAAGTCATTAATATAAATTATTCCATTAGGTTTTAAGACTCTCTTAATTTCATCTAAAATCGCTCTTTGTTCTTCGTCACTATGAATACAAGTTAGTACTGCGAATAAAAGTACAGAGTCAAAATAATTATCAGGAAATGCTAGGTTTCTATTTTCAATGACACTAAAATGAATCCCCATATCGTCTAATTTTGCCCTTTTAATCATTTCTTCTGAGAAGTCAACGCCATAAAGATTGGTAAACTGTGTTTTTCTTAACTCACGCAATGTTCTTCCATATCCACATCCATAGTCTAAGATACTCGCTTCTTGTTTTACATGTGTTTGAAACAAATCAAATCGAAAGGGAGTTGTAAATTGTTTTTCATGTGCAACCTCGTTCCAATATTGTTTTTGCTGTTTCATTAGTTAACTCATTCCTTTCTTATAATTTTCATTTGATTATAGTACTTGCTTTAAGAAAAGGATAGACTTCCAAAATACTGCATTTTTTGATATAAGAAATTTGAATATAAAAAAATAATATTTAAATTAACTTATAACAAACTTGTATTTTAAAAGGGAGGAAAGATGTAGAAGAAGCATCCCTTTTACTATACCGCATCTTACATCATATCCATCCTTTTTCATCAGCGATACGAATGGCTTGAAATCTTGATTCAGCTTCAAGTTTTTGAATGGAAGATGATAAATAATTTCTAACAGTTCCGTTTGTTAAATACAATGTTTTACCGATTTCTCTCGTTGTCATTCCGTTTTTAGCCATACGGAGTATTTCCATTTCACGGGCAGTTAGTGGGTTATCTTCCTTTAAAAACAGCGTAGCAGCTAGGTCTGTACTTACTACACGTTCACCATTCATTACTTTATGAATCGCGTCAATAAGAAATTCAATTGGTTCGTCCTTTAGTAAATATGCTTCTACTTTTGCGTCCATCGCTTTTTGTAAGTATCCTGGACGAGCAAAAGTTGTAACAATCATTATTTTGCAGGGATGTCCCATAGTTCTTAATTTTTCTGCAATTTCCAGTCCAGTGATGTCAGGAATCTCGATATCAAGAAGACACACATCGGGTTGTTGTTTTGTAATAATGTTCCAAGCATCTAGCCCATTTGAAACTTCTGCAACCACTTCAATGTCCTCTTCTAGTTTTAATAGAGAAACGAGGGCTCCGCGAAGCATTTTTTGATCCTCAGCAATTACAATACGAATCATTTTACTGCCGCCTTTCTTGTATCGTTTTACAAGGTTAATTTGTTTCTATTAAGTTTGTTGAAATAGGTATCTTTAAAATAATCGTTGTGCCGTTGTTTCTTAATGTATGTATACCCACTGTGCCATGTATCATCTTCATTCGTTCCCGAATTGATTGAACTCCGAATCCAAGTGGCTCATGTTGAAAGCCAATTCCATCATCGTTTATTTTTATTTGAAACCATTTTGTATCCATTTCTTGAACGATTGTACAATGGTTTGCTTGGCTATGCCTTAGAATATTTGTAATGGCTTCTCTTATAGAGAGAGCAACCATTGTTTCCGCAACATTTGATAGCAAAGGTGCGTTTCTGTTTGCATTAGTCGTAAATTGGATACCGGCTGTATGTAATAGCTCACGTAGATGATTTAATTCACTTTCAATCGATATATATTTCATATCAGTAACTAGTTCACGTACTTGTTTTAATGCGAAACGTGATGTGTCTAAAATATCATTTAATTCTTGTTTTGCTTGTGGTGGATCCTTTTCTATCAATCGTATTGTCAGTTCACTTTTCAGTTTAATCATTGTTAATGTTTGCCCGAGTGTATCATGAAGGTCTCTTGCAATGCGGTGTCTTTCTTCTTCTTGAATATATCTTTCAATTTGAGAGTTTGCGGCGCTTAGCTCCTTTTGTAAAGATTTTGCTTTTTCCCGGATATGGATGACAAATGGTTGTACAAGTTGAAGAATAAAGGCAAGAAGCAAAGAAGTTTTTAATATGTAAAAAGGGTGACCAAAGGTATACCAACTAACAAGAAAAAACATCATTGCGATGCCTACTGTACCGATGCCGATATACAATTTAGATTGGGCTCTTCCTAATAAATTCCCGATGACAAAACCATAAAAAAGTAGCCATGATTCGATGAATATTGCAAGTAGTGCAAATAATAAGCAGCTACATAAACTGGAAAGGAGAAGGCGCCAATCTTTATACCACAATTCGAAGTAAAAAGATAACAAAATAAGCAATAAAAGAACAATTTTTAAGAATAAGTTAATGCTCGTTTCTGCTCGAATTACATTGTAAATTAAAAGAACAATAAAAATAATATCTAAGTATAAGTACTTTTCGATTTGATCGTGTGGATAAATTTTTTTAAACATTCTACTTTCCTCCTACAAAGAGGGAATAAGGCTTTGTAATAAATCCTATTTCAGGGTAAAGCCCACAAAATCTTAAAAGTAACGATTCTCAGTGGAAATGGTGAAGTCCCACTAAGAATCGCTTTTACTTAATTAAACCAGCTGTGTATCTTCTGGCAGCCTCCATTGGTCCGTACTTAAATCTATTCAGCCAAAATGTTGCGAAGTAAATTTCAAAGAAACAGATACAGATCCAAATAAAGACAATCGATAATGAGTTCAATTTCCCACCAAGGCTGAAGCCCCAACCATAAAAGAGAATGGAAGAAAGAATATTTTGAAGAACATAACAACTAAGAGACATCTTTCCTACATTTTCAAGGCGTTGCCATAACCAAAAATGTTCAACTCTTTCTATCATTTTAGCAATCAATGCAATATACAAAATAGAAAGGAAAGGTGCAAATAAATAACGAGCTGGTAAATCGAAAACACCACCTGGAATAAAGATTAATAGATTGAGAGGGATGCCAATCATAATACCGATTTTAAACATTTTTGTGCGAATTCTTTTTCCATTTTCATCAGGGGAGAAAGCGCCAGCGCGCATAAGACGTATCCCGAATAAGAATAAGAAAATATTCATTGGGATAACAAAAATTACTTCCAGTCGATTTGCGATAAAGTTTGTTAGTCGATAATGGATTTGTTCAAACCAAGTTCCATCACTATAAAGAGCTATAATTTCATTAGCGTTACCTAGTGAAATGTTCCCTCCTATGAATTTTAAATACATAAATATAGAAAGAATGACAAGCATAGCAGCTCCGTGAAAGATACCAATCATTTTCATAGCGCGATTAATCCATTTGTCACCACGTTTAATAATAAAAGCAACAATAATTGCGGTTATTCCATAGCTCATTAAAATATCATATTCCATAACCAAAGTGAAATGAATGAAACCTTCTAATAAAAGTATAAAAGAAGTCCATAGGTAAACGCCAGGCCATGTATTGCCTTTGCGTAAAGATTGTTGATATTTCAATTCAAGTCCTACACCAAACATAATTGTTAATAAACCGAGAAGTTTACCGTTTACTAAAAATAAAACGAACAGCCGAATAAAATCATTAAGTGATGTCCACCAAATTGCATGATCGAACGTAAAGATATAAGAAATATCCCCTAGATATGCAAAAATCCAAATATTCGTACCAAGTGTTCCTAACACAGCAAAGCCCCTTAATATATCAAGCAAACGAATTCTTTTGTTGTTAGTTCTCATTATTTTCCTCTTTTCTAATGATTTTGTCATTATTGTATCTTTAAAAAGGAATGTTTTGTATGCACAGGTGTCAGTTAGAGCAAATGACACCTGTCATATAGGCGAAAAAATGAAGTGTTTAAATCGTCATGCAATGAATTCTTAAAAATAAGTAAGAAAAAATATGGTAGTATATGCTTACGTAGAGATTATAAGAAAGGAATGAAAACATGGTTAAAATTATGATTGTGGAAGATGATCCTAAAATCGCGGAATTATTATCTTCTTATATCGAGAAATACGGGTATCAAGCAATTGTTATTGTTGATTTTCAACGTGTATTAGATATTTTTTCACAAGAAAAACCAGAATTAGTGCTACTAGATATTAATTTACCAAGTTTCGATGGATATTATTGGTGCAGGCAAATTCGCGCTATTTCTACGTGTCCTATTTTATTTATTTCAGCTCGTGAAGGAACAATGGATCAAGTGATGGCACTAGAAAATGGTGGGGATGATTATATTCCAAAGCCGTTTCATTATGAAGTTGTAATGGCAAAAGTTCGTAGTCAACTAAGGCGCGCATATGGAGACTATGCACCAAAAATAGAAGAACGAATGATTGAACAGCAAGGGCTTACTTTGTTTCCGGAGCGTTTAGTATTACAATTACGTAATCAAGAAATTGATGTAACAAGAAATGAAGCGATTTTGTTAGAAATGTTAATGAAAAATTATCCGCGCGTTGTAAGTAGAGAAGTGTTATTGAACAAACTTTGGGATAGCGAATTATATGTTGATGATAATACACTAAGTGTGAATACAACGCGTGTTCGGAAAAAATTACAAGCATTAGGTATTCAAGGGGCAATTGAAACCATTCGTAGTGTCGGTTATCGATTACATATAACATGGGAAATCGGTGGAGAAAAATGATAAAACTATTTATACGTGAGCATATTCCGCTTCTATGTTTTACAACTTTCCAGCTCATCGCCATTTTTCTTGTTTATTGGTTTGATGGCTATCGTCATATGACAACTGCGCTTTATGCAATGTTTTTAGGATTATGTTTTTTGCTTGCGTATTTACTATATCGCTATTTTACGCATAAGTCTTTTTATGAAAGGTTAGCAAATCCGATGCAATCATTAGATGAATCTGTACAAAAATCAGATTTTGCAGTCCTGTCTATTGCGTTACATGAGTTATTAGAAGTACAATACCGTCACTATCAGAATCAGTTACAAGTGCAGGAACGTAAAAATGAGGAGCATTTAACTTTTATGAATCAATGGATTCATCAAATGAAAACACCTTTATCTGTTATTGAATTGATTACACAAGATGAAGTTGATTCTAGATTTGAGAGTATCGGTGAAGAAGCAGATAAATTAAAAAAGGGATTAGAAATGGCTCTATATGTGGCACGTCTAGAAACGTTCACACAAGATTTCTACGTAGAAAGAGTGCAATTATACAAGTTGGTAAATGAAGTAATACATGAACATAAGCGCTTTTTCATCCGGAATTTTGTATATCCAGCAGTTAATATTGAAAAAGACATCATGGTAGAAAGTGATGTGAAATGGCTTCAATTTTTAGTTGGTCAAATTCTATCTAACGCAATTAAGTATTCAGCGGGCAGTAGAGAAAAAATTATAATGAAAGCATATAACGTAGACAAGACTGTCATCTTAGAAGTAAGGGATTTTGGAGTAGGTATACCAAAACAAGATATACCACGAGTATTCCAACCGTTCTTTACTGGAGAAAATGGCAGGGATTTTAAAGAGTCTACAGGAATGGGACTATATCTTGTGCATGAAATTGCAAAACATTTAGGTCATAAAGTAGAAGTGCATTCTGAAGTTGGAAAAGGGACAACTGTACGAATTATTTTCTATATCTCATAAAAAGCTGATGAAATAGACTTTTTCATCAGCTTTTTTTAGAAATCTTACAAAGTTGTAAGGTAAATGAAAGACGAATCAATATGAGATGTAAGATAACTCCTTTACACTTCAAACTAAGCAGAATAAATGAAAGGAGAATGTGGTATGGAAATATTGCAGGCGAAAGGGATTAGTAAAGTATATAAGGGGAAAGTTCCTTATAAAGCTCTTACTGATATTGATTTATCTATTCAAGAGGGTGAGTTCGTTGGTATTATGGGACCATCTGGCAGTGGAAAAACAACATTGTTAAATATGGTATCGACGATTGATTCACCAACATCAGGTGAAATTTTAATAAATGGAACGAATCCTTTTCAGTTATCATCTGAAAAATTAGCATTATTTCGTCGTCAACAATTAGGATTTGTTTTTCAGTCATTTAATCTTCTCAGTACGCTTACCGTAAAAGAAAATATTGTGTTGCCAATGACGTTAGATGGAGTGGCTGTAAAGGAAATGAATAAGCGGGTGGAAGAAGTTGCAGAAAAGTTAGGCATTCTGGATATTTTGCATAAAAGAACATATGAAATTTCAGGTGGTCAAGCACAGCGAACCGCAATTGCTCGTGCAATCATTCATAAGCCACAATTGTTACTAGCGGATGAACCTACGGGAAACTTAGATTCTAAGTCTTCGAATGATGTGATGGGTATGTTAGAAGAACTGAACAAGAAAGAACGTGCAACGATGATGCTTGTTACTCATGACCCATATGCAGCGAGCTATTGTAGTCGCGTTATCTTTATTAAAGACGGTGAATTGTATAATGAAATTTACTGCGGTGAAAGTAGACAAGCTTTTTACCAAAAGATTATGGATGTTCTCTCTTTGTTAGGAGGGAAAAGGCATGACTTTTCGTCAATTCGCGTTTAATAATGTTTTTCGTAATAAACGGACATACGCCGCTCATTTTTTAAGTAGTACATTTTCTATCATGATTTTCTTTACGTATGCACTTTTGTTATTTCATCCTAATTTAACGGGTGAGTTGAAATCGACAAGTGAAACGATAAGTGAACTCGGTACAATTGGGTTTAGAATTTCACAGGGCTTGATTTTTGTTTTTTCATTTTTCTTTATCTTATATTCAGTAAGCTCATTTTTAAAAACACGCAAAAAAGAATTTGGTATTTTAATGATGCAAGGAATGTCGATGAGGCAGTTAAAGAAGTTAGTGCTCATTGAAAATATGTTAATTGGATTTGGTTCAATCTTTATAGGTATTATGATCGGCCTTATATTTTCAAAATTAGTACTGCTCATTAGTGCGAGTATTTTAATGATTAACAATGGACTACCTTTCTATATTCCAACTCAAGCAGTACTATTAACTATTATTACATTTATTTTCTTGTTTTTAATCGTATCACTGTTTACTTTTAAAATGATAAGAGTAACAGAGCTTGTGGAACTCATTCAAGCAGAAGAAAAACCAAAACCTGAACCGAAATCTTCTATTATTTTATCGCTTCTATCATTTGTTAGTATCAGTTCGGGATATGGAATTGTACTTTATATTAACTTTAGAAGAATTATCTCTTTTCCATTATTAGGATTAGGTGTGTTATTGGTTATAATCGGTACTTATTTTCTGTATACGCAATGCAGTGTTTTTCTGTTGCAAGCTGCCAAAAGGCGAGAATCTTTATTTTTAAAGAAAACAAATATATTGACGTTTTCAGAGCTGATATATCGAATGAAAGATAATGCAACGATGTTTTTTATTGTATCTATTATTTCGGCAGTCGCGTTCACCGCAATCGGAACTACTGCTGCACTTGGAAATAAAGAACTATCAAGAATGACCAATCCGTATACGTTTACGTATATGAGTTTTGAAGAAAATAAGATGGAAAATGAGCATCTTTCTGTAATTAAGAAATCTCTTAATGAGGCAAATATTCCTTATCGAATGGGCTCTGCCTCTACTAAATATACAGAAAGTAATGTCTCTGTTATGAAATTAAGTGAATATAATGATCTTGCGAAAGCTCTTGGTTATCAAAGGGAAGCGCTTGATAGAGAAGATGAGATTTTGTTAGTACCAGGATGGATAGCACAAAAACAAGAGTTTAAAGATGGTGAATTTAAAAAAGAAATTGAAGTGATTCATGGGGATTGGATGAAAACATTTCATGTAAAAAAAGCTGTAAAGAATTTAGTTTTACCACATGAAGTAGAAAATATTTTAATTGCAGTACAAGATGATGTTTATGATAAAATTCCTTTCATTAACCGTGAAGATGTACCACATTCTAAAGAACGTATTTACGGATTTGTTGTAGATGATTGGATGAAAACGAAAGAAATTTCACATCAATTAAATAACATACTAGATAGAGATAGAGATGGTGAAGAGCGTAATTATTATTTCGCTGCTTTAACGTTGCAGTGGTTACAAGCGAAACAAACAAACGGATTGTTACTTATGGCAAGTGTTTTAGTGGGAATTGTCTTCTTTACATTTGCAGCGAGCTTTATTTATTTCCGTTTATATACAGATTTAGATCGGGATCAGCAACAATATAAAATGATTTCAAAAATGGGATTAAGCAAGCGAGAACTAAAAGGTGTTGTAACAAGACAGTTGTTAATCATGTTCTTTTTACCAATTATTGTTGCGGTAATCCATACTGCAGTCGCATACACTGCACTGCAACAATTAGTGGATTTTTCTATTTTAAATAGTTCAATTATCATCTTAATTTCATTTGTATGTATACAAATCTTATATTTTTTTATGACTCGTTGGCGTTACCTCCAAAAACTTTATAGAACTATGGATCAGTAAAAGCACTATGAATAGGGCTTGATTATATTATAGAGAAATAAAGTCTCACCTTAGAGCGTATACTTGATAACTAATTCGTATAACGAAAGGAGTCGTAATGAAAAAAACGGTATCGATTTTTATGTTAATTGTCCTAGCCATAATAAGCCTAAGTGCTTGTTCTAAATCTAAGGAGAATACACAACCTGCAAACGGAATAATAATGATTGGAGACGAACAATATACATTACCAATTTTTACACGTTACAAAGAAAATATAAAAGAAAAAGAGGTGTTTGAAGTAAAAACAGGCAGCATGGGTGAAAATAAAGTACTGATTATAGATGAATCTACAGCTCAAGCTATGATTAAAGATAAAATTTTTCGGACTAATGATGTAAATAACAGCTTATATTATATTTCAATAAAAAAATTACCAACCATTCCTAAAGGCCATTCGTTAGTATTTACACATGAAGATCAAGAAGATATAGAAAGTATAGACTTAAATGACAAAACAATACCAGTTCAATATGAAAGTAATGCTTGGATTGGAAACTCTCGTGACTACGAATCTCAATGGTATCTTATCGTTGCAAGAAATGACGTATATAAAGAAATACAAGCGAATAAAACAAAATTACAACTTATTCACTTGAAAAAATCATTAGGCTACGAAAAGCCTAAAATGTCAACAGACAATACATTAGTGAATGAATATTTAAAGATGAAAAGACAAGTCAAAGATTTTCATAAATTAATATCGGTCAAATTTGTTACTTTTGAGGATGAGGGTTAAAAAGAAAAGGAAATTGTCAACAAAACTTTATCAACTATGTAATATTCCATAATTAATAGACAATTCAGATAAGATAGTTTACAGTATCTTTAAGTTAATAATTGTGATAGAGAATTGGAGATCCACACTATATAGCCATTGCTAATTGCGTTGGTATATCTTTGTGGATCTTTTTTTCTATTACATAGAGAAAGGAGCGAAATGAAAACGCTTTATTGGGGAGGTATAGAATAAGAAAAGGGGATGTAAAATGAAAAGATTACTTTTGGGATTTTTAATTTTATGTTTTATCGCTTCGAGTGTAATTATTCCAGTACCAACACATGCGGAAGAAGGAAAGAAAAATAACAATCCTATTATTTTGGTACATGGCTTTACAGGGTGGGGAAGAGATGAATTATTGGGCGTAAAGTATTGGGGGGGTGTACATGATATTCAAGAGAATTTAAAGAGAGATGGATACAGTGTACATACCGCTGCTGTTGGACCGTTATCAAGTAACTGGGATCGTGCTTGTGAGTTATATGCTGAAATTAATGGGGGAACAGTAGATTATGGAGCGGCTCATGCTGAGAAACATGGACATGATCGATATGGGAGAACATATACAGGGTTTATCCGAAATTGGAGTGAGACAAATAAGGTTCATTTAGTAGGACATAGTATGGGTGGTCAAACGATACGTACACTTGTTCAAATATTAAAAGAAGGAAATCAAGAAGAGAGGGATTATGCAAAACAGCATGTAGATGTGAAGGTGTCTCCGTTGTTCCAGGGCGGAAAATCATATGTTCATAGTGTAACGACATTGGCAACACCTCACAACGGGACAACCCTTGCAGATGGAAGTTTACTTCTACCAGCTGTAAAGCAATTACTCGTCGCAACTGCTGGAATCGGAGAAAATAACAATCTATCACTATACGACTTTAAATTGGATCAATGGGGAATTAAAAAGAAAGCTGGGGAGTCATTTTATCAATATTCAAACCGTGTCTTAAATAGTTCCATTTTGAAGGATACGAAAGATATAAGTCAATGGGATTTAAGTACAGATGGAGCGAAGGAATTAAATGACTGGGTAAAAGCGCAACCAGATGTATATTATTTCTCTTACAGCGGACATGCAACACAAGCCGCACCTATAACGGGAATCCATTTTCCGCACATTACAATGAATAAGACACTAATGGGAAATGCAATTTTCTTAGGGGCATATGCAAGATACGAACAGAATCGTCCATTCATCGATTCATCTTGGTGGCAAAATGATGGTGTAGTGAATACAAGTTCAATGGTGGGACCATCAACTGATACGATTATAAATAATAATGACACACCAGAGCTTGGAAAATGGAACCATATTGAGACAAAACAAAACTGGGATCACCTTGATATGGTTGGACTAAGTGTTTCGGACTCATTAGGGTTTTCTGATATTAATGCTTTTTACCGAACAATTGCTGAAAAGTTATCCAATTTACCAAAATAAAGTAAAACTGTAATCATTGGGGGTCTTACTGTCCACGAATAGCGTGGGGGACTGAATTCCTATTTATATCGAAATATAAATAGGAATTCAGATTATTCTGAGGGAGTTTTTACTTCGTGAATTGTATTTTACTTTCGAAGTATAATGGAGTTAACATTAAAATAGCATGATAGTCCGAGGTGATGATATGAGAGTTAACGTGGTGATATCTGGATATGGAACTGTTGGAAAAGAGTTTGTAAGATTGGTATTTGAGAAAGCTTCATATATAAAAGAGATGTACGGCATCGAACTTGTTTTTACTGGAATTATTGGGAGTACAGTCAATCTTTATAATGACAAAGGTTTACATATTAAAGAATTATTAACTTATGGTACTGGTTCTCATGTATTAGAGAAGTATACCAAACACTATCCACTTGATAAAAGTGAAAAGTTTCCTTTTGGTACTGTATTAATTGAATCGACACCAACTAATCTTCAAACTGGTGAACCAGGAAGAACATACATTGAAACAGCGATTGAAAACCATATGGATGTAGTAGCTATTTCGAAAGGAGCACTTGTTAACGCATGGAAAGAAATAAAAGAAAAAGCAAAACTCGCAAACGTACGTATCTATTATAGCGGCGCAACTGCTGCTGCACTCCCTACATTAGATATTGGACAATTCAGTTTAGCAGGATGTCAAATTGAAAGTATAGAAGGTATTTTAAATGGAACAACAAATTATATTCTTACAAAAATGTATGAAGAAGATGTAACATTCCAGGAAGCATTGCATCAAGCACAGCACAAAGGGATAGCTGAAACAAACCCCTCATTAGATATAAGTGGAATGGATAGTGCTTGTAAACTTTTATTATTGGCAAATAGTTTGCTGCAAGCAGAATGTTCATTGAATTGTATATCTATAAAAGGTATAGAGGATGTTACAAAACAAGATATAGAGAAAGCAAAAGAACAAGGTAAATCTCTAAAACTAATTGCAACAGCATATAAAGATCATTCAGGAAATCTTAAACTTGAAGTATGCCCGCGTGAAATAGAGAAAGGGCATCCATTGGCTCATGTAAATGGAACAGAAAAAGGAATCACTTTTCATACTGATACGATGGGGAAAGTTACTTCAACCGGAGGAGCTTCAAGCCCAAGAGGAGCAGCGGCAGCGGCTTTGAAAGATTTAATTAATTTGTATCGAAAAGATGTATGATGAAAAAATATAGTCTTCAATTAAAATGAAAAAGATAATAATCAACTTGACAAATAAATATTTTTATGTTATAATTAAAATTTTAACATTTGACATCAAACCCTTAGGGTGATACATTTTAGTAAGAGAAATAACTTCACTAATTTATGTATCGAGGGGGACGTGTAGTATGAAAATAGAAAACGGTCTAGCGGTTTTGAAATTGAAAATTCAAGGATTTGAATTAAATCCAACATTACTTTGGGATGAAAAAGAAGCTCTATTAGTCGATACTGGTATGCCAGGTCAATTAGAAGGGATTCGCGATGCAATGATTGGTATTGGTGTGCCTTTTGAACAATTACAAGCAGTTATTTTAACTCATCAAGATATAGACCATATTGGAAGTCTTCCTGAAATACAGCAGAAGGCAGATCATTCTATTGAAGTGTACGCCCATGGATTAGACAAACCTTATATTGAAGGACAGTTACCCCTTATTAAAGGAGATCCAAATAAAATGAGTGAAGAAAAATGGGCGGCACTTCCAGATGTTGTGCAAGCTTTATATAAAAATCCTCCAACAGCAAAAGTAAATCAAACCTTAGAAGATGGACAAAGACTTCCATTTCTCGGAGGCATTGAAGTGATTCATACACCAGGACATACTCCGGGGCATATTAGTTTATATAGTGAAAAGTATAAGACATTAATTGCAGGTGACGCGATGGTATGTGTTGAAGGAAAACTAAAAGGGCCAGTTCCACATACGACACCAGATATGGAAACAGCTACAGAATCACTTAGAAGATTTTTAGAGTTTGATATTGAGAGGATAATTTGTTATCACGGTGGTGTTTGTGATTTGAATGCGAAGGAGCAGATTGAAACATTAGTAAGAAAAGAAAAGTAATGTTGTTATGCAAACTCGTATTTTATCCAGTATAAATTGCCCATAAAAGCCCGACTGGTAAGGGATGATGAAGAATACCCCATTTTATAAAGTTTTACTTTATGAAGTTCGAACGTTCAAATTATATTTGATAGTTATATGGATTATGTTATGATAAGTATCAAAGTTAAATAGTTTATTTCTATCCACTAGGGGGGCCTTTTATAGGCTGAGATCAAAGGATATTTTTGAAACTCTTAGGACCTGATCTGGGTAATACCAGCGTAGGGAAGTGGAAGTGACAGAAGATGATATTTTTAAAATATTGATGATGTCCAGTCCGCTTTCTTTACGTGTGTGTAAAGAAAGCTTTTTTATTTTTGTGCACCTATTTGAAGTAAATCTCTGTAGTCTAGTCGTTAACGAGCGATTGGTTAAGAAATCTGTTTCATTTTTATTATTAAAATGTTTATTGGAGGGTCTTTCATGTCATTTTCACAGTTAGTACGTAAAGAAGTTAATCCAATTTGGGAAGCAAGTTTTAATCATCCATTTGTAACAAAACTAGGAGACGGCATATTAGATTTAGCTAGTTTCCGCTATTACGTTTTGCAAGATTCATATTATTTAAGTCATTTTGCAAGAATCCAATCGTTAGGAGCAGCAAAAGCTATTGAATTAGAAACGACAGCCCGTATGGCGCACCATGCACAAAATACATATCAAGCGGAATTATCACTGCATGAGAATTTCGCTAAAAAACTAGGAATTACGAAAGAAGAAAAAGAATCGTTCATTCCTGCACCGACGGCTTATGCGTATACATCACATATGTATCGCGCTGCATATGATGGGCATATCGGGGATGTTATCGCAGTAATTTTGCCTTGCTATTGGCTTTATTATGAAATTGGTGAGCGACTCAAGGAATGTCAACCTGAAGAACCAATTTACCAAGAATGGATTTCCGCATATGGCTCTGATTGGTTCCGTACTTTAGTAGAAGAGCAAATTGCTAGATTAGATGCCATTGCTGAAACAGTAACAGAAGCTGATCGTAAGCGAATGAAACAGCATTTTGTAATTAGCAGTCAATATGAGTATTCATTTTGGGAGATGGCTTACACATTAGAAAAGTGGCCAGTGGAAGAACAAGTAGAAGATGTAAGTTTATAATGAAAAGATATGTCTCTCATCAAGCATGCGAGAGTATAGAAAATGACTAACTTAGTTTAGTCATTTTTTTTTACAAAATAATAATATCTATATTCTATGTTTTAGGAAAATTAATTTTAGTGATTAATTGATTACATATTATAAAAAAATTACACAATAAAAAAGAGGGAGAAGATGGTTTTTATTGAATTTTGTTTATAATTCCTTTTTAACTTGTTAGAGGGTAATCGTAAAGAAGATTATTAATCTTTTTGACACTTTTTATTCCACTTACAATAATTGGGGTGTTCTATTAAAAAAATTTAATTTTGGAAAGGGATCAATAAATATGAAAACAAGAAAACGAATAGGAAATAATTTTTTACTCGTTAGTGCAATTTGTGTGATAAGTATTCCTTCTGTTTCATATGCGGAGGAAGTAATTTCACCTAAAAATTTCGCGAGTCCTTCAAGTTTGTATGAGGGGAGGAATATGGATGTATTGAAAACAAGTTTTTATGCCAATACATATAATAATCCGTTCAACCACCAATTTATTTCGACATTAAAGGAAACAAACACAAATATAAAAGAAATAGACAATGTTGATGATGAAAATCCTGTTATATCTACTACTCTTACATTTATTCGTGATATGCATGCTGAAAATTATAAATCTGCATTTGATTTAACTTCTCGATCTTTACAGAAGATAATATCTGAAAAATGGCTGGAGAGTTATTGGAAGGGACTCCCAGTACAATTACAAGCAGGTTCTTTTATTGGAATTGGAGAGATAAAACAAAAAGAGACAAATTCCGTTCATACAAATGTAGAGATTGGATTAGTTTTTGAACAATTTACTGTGCCTTTACTAATTAAATTAGATCCATCTGGAAAAATAGATGATTTTCAATTTAGCATGTCGTTTAGTCCTGTCGCAGAACGTCCATCATATAGTAAGCCTGAATCATTTGTTGAAAAAGCAGTAGTAGTCGGAAGTGGCGCGTTTCCATTACCAGGAACATTGTCTGTTCCAAAGGGAAATGGTCCTTTCCCAGTGGTTATCCTTGTTCAAGGATCTGGAGCAAGCGATCAAGATGAAACTGCATTTGCTTTAAAACCATTTCGCGATTTAGCTGAAGGTCTTGCTTCAAAAGGAATTGCTGTCCTTCGCTATAATAAACGAACCTATGAACATGGATTGAAGACGCAATTTAGTCCTTTTTATACAGTTGATAAAGAGACAACGGACGATGCACTTCTTGCCACTCGTTTTCTTCAAAATGAACCTATGATAGACAAGAATCAAATTTATATTCTTGGTCATAGTCAAGGTGGAATGATGGTTCCGCAAATGATCGAAAAAGACCAAAATCAAAATATTGCTGGGGCGATTGTAATGGGAGGACCAGCTCGTACAATCCAAGATGTTGTTTTAGATCAATTTGATTATCTTTTTTCTATTGGAAGAATGAAACCTGAAGAATATAAATTTTACAAAGAGCAATTTAAATTATTAAATGATCCTAACTTCTCTAGTCAGAATCCTCCAAAAGATTTTTATTTAGGATCACCTGTATTTTGGGATTCTATTCGTAAAATTAAGGCAGCGGAAATGTCCAAAGAACAAAAGACACCTCTTCTTATTATTCAGGGAGAAAGAGACTATCAAGTTCAATCAAAAATCGAAATTCCTCTTTGGAAAGAACAATTAAAAGAGCGAGATAACGTAGATTATCGACTATATCCAAAGTTAAATCACTTCTTTACAGAAGGTGATGGGGAATTAAGTAAACCGGATGAATATAATAGTCCTGCCAATATCCCTGAGTATGTTATAAATGACATTGCTACTTGGGTGCAAGGAAGAGCCAAATGAAAATAGTACAGTATATTTGTGAGAGCGCATTCCGTTTACAAAAAACATGGGGAATTAGCCTGTGTTTTTTGTGCTTATATGAAGAATTTTAAAGGGGTGTTTAAAGATGACAAATGCAAATGAACAGAAAAGTATAGAAGAAATTTTAAAAATCGCTGAAAAAAATGGTTTACCATTGAATAAAGAAAGCGCTGAATTAAATGAATCAGGAATGGACTTTCAAGTTGTATTTGCTACTGATGAGAAGGGCGCTTCATGGGTTCTTCGGAAACCGAGAAGACCTGATGTCATTGAAAGAGGGGCATTAGAAGGGAAAATACTTGAGCTTGTTCAAAAATATGTACCTGTTGCAGTACCAAATTGGAAAATCAACACATCAGAATTAATTGCTTATCCATTAGTAAAGGGGAATCCTGCTGCTGTTATTGATTTAGAAATACAAAATTATGTGTGGCACATTCAAAATAATCCCCCTTCTATGACGTTTATTCGATCGTTAGCCGAATCACTTGTTGCGTTGCATTCAATTAATCATGTTGAGGCTACTAAACATGGACTTGAAGTTCTTCAACCTGCTGAAGCAAAGCGATTGTTAGTAGATAGAATGCATCAAATAAAATCACAACTTGGTGTTTCAGCCGAACTATGGGAGCGTTGGCAAAAATGGCTTGCGGATGAATCGTATTGGCCAAAGTACTCTGCATTTGTTCATGGTGATCTACATCCACCGCATATTTTAGTTGATGAAAATACCAAAGTAACAGGCCTGCTAGATTGGACAGAGGCGAAAGTGACAGATCCCGCTACTGACTTTACTCTGTATCTCACAATCTTTGGAGAGGACAATTTGAAAGTATTATTAAACGAATATGAAAAAGCAGGAGGAAAAGTTTGGCCGAGAATGCTTGAACATATTATCGAACTTGGCGCTGCTTATCCGGTCATGATTGGATTGTTTGCACTACAGACAAAGGAAGAGGCACATATGGAGATGGCGCGTGGGGCTTTGGGAGTGAATGAGAAATAATAAATTCTATTGTGTAAAGTGGCTGCGTTGTGAGGGGGGGATATAATTATATAAAAAGGTATATCCAAGTTGTTGAGCTCTTGTCCATCACACGTTTGAAGATGCGAAAGTCCGTTAAATATACAATAGGATAATTTGATAATCCCGCTAATTTACAAATAGCGGGATTTGTCATTTCTTTATACAAATCTAGATCTCTATTGTCAATTATAGTTTTGTTTTTTTGTTTACTTTTTGGTACAAGTAGGATTAAGATGTTTTTTAGGAATGTTATTATTTGCATGCATATACACTATAATTTGGTGGAAGTGAGGAATACGCTAAAAAACAAAAAATTTGCTTTGTTATATAGAAGAAAGATAGAAAACTGAAAGGGATGAGAGTTTTGAAGAAACTTGATGTGCTTTTAATGGTACTCAGCTTCCTGTTCCCCATTGCAGGTATTATGAAAAAAATTCCTCTTGAATTGTCATTTTATTTAGGAGGACTATTGTTTTTCACGAGTTTTGGAAGCTATTATGCAAAACGAATGTATTCACGAATATGTAGTTGGCTCGCTTACACTATATTTATCACGTTCTTGCTCGCAATTTGGAATCAATACGTAACAACTAGTTCTTTACTAGCAAACGCAAAAATCGCTGCATGTATTGCGGTAATTCCATTATTATTCCGGTTCCGCACCTATGCAATTACCTTAGGGTTACTGGCATTATGGGGTGGCTTATTATGGGATATTAAACAAGCCAAATCATTAGTCGTTCTTGGACGTATTATGAACTTATTGACTTCAGAACGACTGTATTTACTTTTGCTAGTAGTTGGATTTTTACTTGGTGGATTGTTTGCCAACATGCTAAAGCGTGGTAGTATCAATGAAAAACAAGAAAAAACAAATCTATTCAAACAAAAAAAGAAACGAATTAAACCGAATTTTAAAATTCGTATTCCGAGTTTACCAAGGTTGAAAGTGAAGATGCCAAAGTTTAGTAGAAAATCTTCTAACTCAAAAGAAACACGTACGTATGAACCAAATCGTGAAGAAAAGACAGCAACGTATCATACAACGCAAACAGAGCAGCAACATCATGAAGTTGAAACAATGCAAGGACAAACAAGGATGGAACGACGAAGAAATCGTTATAATGCATAGAGGATGTTTTTATACAAATATTTGAACCCGCAACGCCCCTGTATACAATTCGATGGGGTATTGCGGGTTTTCACTTTAATATATTAAACATCTTAATTATTGGGAATTTTCACGTAGAAGAGAATATATGATTAATGATAAGAAGAGAATACTATGAGAAAATTAAGTAATATGGCCATTGCAAGTATTATAGTTTCTGTAGGTTTAGGAATGACAATTTACTATATACAAAAAGCTGAAAATAAACCTGTAGAAGGGAAGCTACAAGCAATATATGAAATTGCACTGAATTTAGAAGGGATTAAAGAGGAG